>RDZP01000169.1 GCA_004294005.1 Cytophagia bacterium | reverse complement strand
ACTGGCTTTTTTAAACTCGATGGGGGTGCTGCATTTGGAGTAGTACCAAAAACGATATGGCAAAAAACCAACCCTGCGGATGAAAATAATTTGTGTACTTGGGCCATGCGTTGTTTGTTAATTGAAGATGGGAAACGATTAATTTTGGTAGATACAGGGATTGGCGATAAGCAAGATGCTAAATTTTTAAGTCATTATTACCTTCACGGCGATGATACGCTAGAAAAATCATTGAAAAATTTAGGCTATTGCCGAGATGATATTACTGATGTTTTTTTAACTCATTTACACTTTGATCATTGTGGCGGTGCTATTATCCGCAAAGGCGAGAAACTAATACCTGCTTTTAAAAATGCTATTTATTGGACTAACCATAAACATTGGCATTGGGCAATTACCCCTAATGATAGAGAAAAAGCATCTTTTTTAAAAGAAAATATTTTACCGATTGAAGAAAGCGGGCAACTACAATTTTTTTCATCGTACGAAGGGCCCAGTTTTTATGACAATATAAATGTACGTTTTGCTTACGGCCATACGGATGCAATGATGTTGCCCCAAATGAATTATAAAGGAAAAACTTTGGTGTACATGGCCGATTTGTTACCTTCGGTGGGGCATATTCCCCTACCTTACGTGATGGCTTATGACATGTTTCCGCTACAAACTTTACATGAAAAAAAGAAATTTTTAGAAGAAGCCTGTGCCAATAATTACATATTAATGCTGGAGCATGATGCTGTAAACGAATGCTGTACTTTAAAAATGACGGATAGAGGAATTAGATTGGCTGAATGTTTTAAATTGAGTGATATTTAGGTTGTGGGGAATGGCTGGGTTATTTTAAAACGATAGTGGTTTTTGTGATTTCGGTATTCATACGCTTGTTTAATTTTTATACAACTCGTAAAAACTTAGTTAAATAGTACAAAATTGAGTTTTTAGCCCAGATAGAGGCGGCATCCTTTTTTTAATGCCCTCATTTGCCCCTTCGGGGGCTAGGGGGAATGAGGAGGGCATTAAATTGGGGCTTTGCGAAGTGGCGGATTTTCAGCACAAAACTTCATTTGAAAAACTGAACTTGAACCTTGTACTAAACTGTCATAGAAGCACTGAACCCGCCATTTTGCAAAACCGATGTTAGCACTTCGCCCTTCTTTTCTGTCGTGTTTGTTCATTGTCATTTCGTGTCTGCCTTGGTGTGTTGGCTTGGTAGCTCTTTTGCATTTTTTTATGGCTTTGTGTGTTGGCTAAAAATGTAAATGTGCTAACAAAAGCGGTGGCTATTTTAGTGTCAGTTCGGTCAATATTTGTTTGATGTTTAAATGTTTTGCGTCTTGAATTTTCTTTGCGTGTTCTGCAACCAAATCTATCCAATCAAAAATCTTTGTTTTTTCGGTCGTTTTAGTTTCCCAATATTCCGAAAGTTCAAATGCTGATGTTTGCAAAATTGTTTCAACGATATTTGGAATATTATCAAATAAGTTCAAAAATATTCTTGGAACTTTTTGATATACATTTTTACCAACTACATAATCTCTTTTTCCTCCTGCCGTAAACAAATCCCGAACGTTAGGACAAACAACAGCTTCACGAGTTACCAACCAAATTGCAAGTCTTCCAAATTTATCATTGCTGTTTCCAAAAAGTTCAGGGAAGTAAACCATTGAACTATTTTTCAGTTCTTGTTTTTCTTTTGCAGATAAGTTATTCCAAATTTTGATGACAATGCTACTTGGTTTACTATTGTTTTCTGCATCCAACCACCAAAGTTCTTCGCCTGGTTTGAGCTTGCTTTTATAGTAATCAACAATTGGTTTTATCGGACTTTCTTTTTTACGCAAAGTGTCATAAGGCATTTTTATTTTGTCGAAAATGGTTTTGCCTTGCTCCAAATTCATATCAATCAAATAACGTGGAGAATGTGTTACTACAACTTCTGAAAGTACTTCTTCATATGGGCGACAGCGAAATTCTATTGGACTTGCTAATTTTGCAAACAACATAAAAATACGTTCGACATCATCAACTCTTGTTCCTTCCAAAACACTATTTCCCGTTGTTTTCCAATGATTTTGCGTAGTGGTTTTAACTTCAATTCCGTAATATTTTTTTGCGACAATATCTGGAAACTTTTGTCCGCCTATAAGTTCGATAGAATTTTCAAACGGTGTTCCAACTGCTAAATCCGTCATTACATCTCTTACATATGGTTCAAGATTTCTACCTAAAAGTGTGGCAACTTTCTTTGATGAATTTTGTGCGTGAACATTCAACTCGCTAATTGTCGAGCCAAGCAACATATCAAATTCACTTCTATTTGGGTCTGAATTTACTGAAACTATCATTCTTACTTCTTAAAATATAAGTCCCAAATATCTTCAATTCTTCTAGCCAAATTGTATGCTAAAAGTGGTGGAACTGCGTTACCAATAATTTTATATGCTTGTGATGGACTTACCAAAAAAGAACCTTTTCTTCCGCTTTTATTTTCGATTACAAATTCATAATCGGGTGGAAAAGTTTGAATTAACGCACATTCTCTTACTGTTAATCGTCTTTCTTTTAGTCCTTTCTTTAATTCGCTTTCTATTTGTCCTCCGTTCTCTTTTGAAAGTCTTCTAAATTCAATATTTCCGTGATGCTCGGAACGAATTGTAGGCGATATACTCGGAAGTTTTATTTCCGTTTGTCCTTGACAATGTTTACCCATAAATTTCGCTTTTGAGTAAAATCTTTGTGATAAATCTTCTGTGTTTTCAGGTTCTTCTAAATGTTTGAAAACATCTTTTAGCTGAACAAAATGTTTTAAATCATCTCCTTCAACTGTATAAGAATGGGTAGGTTTTGGGTAAGGATTATATTGCTCCGAAATCGTTTCTTTTTCTAATTCTGCTAATGCAGATTTTTTCAAAGCAGATTTTTTAATGCCGATAAAAATCACTCTTTCTCTTGATTGCGAAACGCCAAAATCAGCCGAATGTAGAACTTGTGGGTCAAGAACGATGTAGCCGTTTCCGTTAGCAGATGAAAAATCGTTTTGAATAATAGATTTTACATCGCCAAGATTTACAAGTCCTTTTACATTTTCTGCGATGAAAATTCTAGGTTGAGTAATTTCAATCACTTCTTTCATCCACATATAAAGCTGTCCGCGAGTTTCAGCGGAAGCCGTTTCTTTTTCAATCAGTTGTCCTTTGTGATTTTTATGCGAATTAAAACCATTTCTTTTTCCAGCAATACTAAAATCTTGGCAAGGAAATCCACCTGTAACTACATCAACTTCTTCTGGAAAAACATTCACACCACTACGATACATTTTTACTAAATCGACAATGCTTTCTTTGTAAAAATCTTCTGTATTTTGTCTTTTTTTTGAAAAATAATTTACCCAAGCATTTCTTGCGTCTAATAATATATCGTTTGCAAAAACGGTTTTGAATTTTGTTTTTTTGAGTTGAACAAAACCATTTTTTTCTTTTTTCTCAATAAAATGAGGTGTTAGAATTTCGTTTATAGATTGTTGTAAAACTGAAAAACCACCCTCAAAACCTAAATCCATTCCGCCACAACCTGAAAAAAGTGAAAGAACATTTAGTGTTTCTTTTTTATCTTCTTTAGACGTTTTTAGACCTGTTTTCGTATAATATAAAAAATCCAATTGAGGCTCTTCGACTACGCTTAATTCTCTTTCCATTGTTTCTGTTCGCATAGTTTAGTTTTTTACAAGGTTAGATTTTAAATATTTTACTTTTTGTTCAGCTACTTTCAAAACTTTGCTTGCACAATCTTCGTCTGCAATTTCATATGCAATTCTTTCGCTAATAAACTGAACTAATAAATCTTCTTCGTCAAGTTTTAGTATTTCGGCAAGTTTGATAATATTTTGTTTTGTTGGTTTTCGCTCGTTCCGTTCAATTTTACTCAAAATTGCTTGGTCAATATCGAGATGCGATGCTACTTGTCGAAGTAACAAGCCCAAACTTTCTCTTTTAGCTCTGATAATTTGTCCAACGGTTTCCATTTGAATTAATTTACTTGACATCATTTGTCAAATATATGTTGTCATTTTGATATTTACAACTGTCTGTTTGATTTTTTATTAACAGTTGATTTTTGATGTAGGGTGGTGGGTGGGCTTTGGGTGCGGTTGGGGAAAATTAAATGTGGTGTTTTTGTGTCGGCAAGTGCGTTGGTAAAACACCTCTTTTAATTTTGCGAAGCGTTGGCATTTGTCTGTTCGTTTGTTGTCGGTTGTGTCGGTCTTTTAGGGTGAGTGCTAAAAAAGATATAGCCGAAAGCTGGAACCAATTAATTAAAATGCTTCAAACTAAGTGCTCCAAATAAAATTAACCGTCATCTATAGTTTACCCTACCTAAGTATTAAATCAATTTAAGTATAAAAATAAAATTATACATTAGATTTGGATTTTACATACGGTTAAATTATTGGAAAATTTTAGCAGAAAACGATGAATAGGTTACAGCCGTATCAGATAAAACAATTGATTTTTAATGGCGAAGGGGTATGTGTTGATTTTAAAAAAACGATAACATCCTGCGAAAAAATTGCCAAAACCATGGTATCGTTTGCCAATAATAAAGGTGGGCGATTGCTTATAGGTGTGGCCGACGATAAAAATATTAAAGGTGTAAAAAACGAAGAAGAGGAAAAATACATGATCGAAAGGGCGGCTACCTTATATGCCAAGCCTATGCTCGAACCTGTGTTTGAAGAGGTTTACATTGATGATAAATTGGTATTGGTAGTAAACATTGCCGAAAGTGATATGAAACCCCATTATGCCTACGGTGAAGATAAAAAATGGTGGGTATATGTGCGGGTAAAAGATAAAAGTATATTGGCCAGCAAGCTGGTGGTAGATGTATTGCACCAAGCAAATAATGCTACTGGTGTGCTAATTACATACACCGAAAACGAAAAAACGCTTTTTGATTACTTAGAAAAAAACCAAAAAATTACTTTAAAAGAATTTGCCATATTACTTAAAATATCGAGGCGCAATGCGGGTAAAATTTTAGTTCCGCTTATACTATCGGGTGTAATAAAGGTAAATACCGAGCTTAATGAAACGTATTACCTAGCCGTATAATCCTATGCTAAAAAAATTTATAAATACCTATAAACCTCACTATAAAAGCAACTTAAACTTAGCTATACCTGTGGTAATATCGCAACTGGGGCATACCTTGGTGCATACTGCCGATAGCATTATTGTAGGCCAGTTTGCCGGTACCGTGGCCTTGGCTGCCGTAAGTTTGGTAAATAGTGTATTTATGGTGGTAATGATGATAGGCATTGGTATTTCGTACGGTTTAACGCCTTTGATAGCACAGGAAAACGGCAAAAAAAACTTTGGCGAATGCGGTAAATTACTGGTAAACAGTTTGTTTTTAAATGTATTGTTCGGTTTTGTACTTTATGGTGCCATGTACTTTGGGTCGGTATTTGCGCTCGACCATTTGCACCAGCAGCCCGAGGTGGTAAAACAGGCAAAACCTTATTTGGCCTTGCTGTCTATTTCTATTATCCCATTAATGGTGTTTTTAAGTTTTAAGCAATTTGCCGAAGGCCTAGGTTTTACCAAGCAAGCGATGACGATTACCATTATAGGCAATATTTTAAATATTTTAATAGGTATAACGCTGGTAAAAGGATTATTTGGCATTCCATCGTTTGGTATTAGAGGTGTGGGATATAGTACTTTAATAGATAGATGTTTAATGGCCGTAGTAATGTGTTTTTACGTATTAAAATCGAAACATTTTAGGCTTTACATAAGCGAATTTTATGCTTTACAGTTAGATAAATTTCGCTTAAGGCGGATATTTAAACTGGGCGCACCTACGGCTTTGCAATACACCTTTGAGGTAAGCGCCTTT
>RDZP01000168.1 GCA_004294005.1 Cytophagia bacterium | reverse complement strand
TTTCTATTGAGCAATTGTAGTACACACTTTTAGTGTGTCGACACACTAAAAGTGTGTACTACAGTTTTTATTTTCCGTATAAATCTTAGTAGAACCTAATTTTTTTGAAAAGCTTTTTGTTTGTCAAACTCTCCAAAAGTTTTAAACTTTTGGAGAACACAAGCGAGGGCGGAAAAACACAAAATAAAAAAAACATTCATTATCAAAAATAGTGAATGTTTTTTTGTTGATTCGAAAATCAATACTATTAGAAAGTAAGCGTACCTTTTGCTAATGCTTTATCTAATGCAGCCTCAAAACCAATTTTGTTGATAGTACGAATAGCAGAAGTAGATACTTTCATATCAATCCACTCACCTGTACTTTCCATATAAAATCTTTTTCTTTTTAAATTAGGATAAAATTTACGTTTTGTTTTATTGTTTGCATGCGAAACATTGTTTCCTGAACGCGTTCTTTTTCCTGTTAATTGACAAACTCTAGCCATTGTGTTATATAAATAAACGTGAATATTTTTTTCAATAAGTAATTTTAAGGTTGCAAAGATAAATATTTTTTTTATAAAACACAAAAAATTAATAAAAAACTACAAAAATTATTTATTTTATATTGATTGATGAAAAATCTATGTAACTTTGCACCCGAAATATAATTCTAATTTAATAAATATTTAAGACAATGGCAGGTACAATTACCTACACAATGATAAAACCTGACGCAGTAGAAGCGAACAATACGGGTGCAATTATCAAAATGATTCAAGAAGCTGGCTTTAGAATCGTGGCAATGAAAATGACAAAAATGTCACCTGAAACAGCAGGTAAATTTTATGAAGTACACAAAGAAAGAGGTTTTTATGCTGATTTATGTGCTTATATGTCATCAGGAGCAATCGTTCCTATGATTTTAGAAAAAGAAAATGCAGTAGAAGATTTCCGTAAATTAATTGGTGCTACTAATCCTGCACAAGCAGCAGAAGGCACTATCCGTAAACTATTTGCAAAATCAATAGAAGCAAATGCTATTCATGGTTCTGATTCTGATGAAAATGCAATGATTGAAAGTAATTTCTTTTTTGCAACTACTGATAAATTCTAAAAAAAATTAATAAAAATCTATTGTATTATTTTTTGAAACAAATTGTTCTTTGATGCAAGTTGTTTTAAGACAATATAATAGATTTTTTTATGTAAATAGATTTTTGATACACTGAAAATAAATGATTACAATCCAATTCAAAATCAAAAAAAATTGAAATAAATTAAAAAAATATTACTTTTGCACAAAAATTAAAAAATAATTACTACTTTTGTAAAAAAAATGGTAAAAATATAACAATAAATATTTAAAATGGAAACAAATTATACCGAAGACAATATCAAAACTCTCGATTGGAAAGAACATATCAGAAAAAGACCAGGTATGTATATTGGAAAATTGGGTAATGGCACTGCCCCTGATGACGGCATTTATATTCTATCAAAAGAAATTATGGACAATGCTGTTGATGAATATTTGATGGGAAACGGAAGGAAAATAGAAATAAAATTAGATAAAAAAAGAATTACTATCAGAGATTATGGCAGAGGAATACCATTGGGAAAAGTAGTAGATTGTTTCTCAAAAATAAATACAGGTGGAAAATATGACTCAGAAGCATTCCAAAAGTCTGTCGGCTTGAATGGAGTAGGCGCAAAAGCAACCAATGCCTTATCAAAATATTTAAAAGTACAATCTTTTAGAAATGGCGAATGTAAAATGGCTGAATTTCAATTTGGAGAATTGACCAACGAAATGCCTATCAGCCCGACCAAAGAGTCAAATGGAACGCTGGTTATTTTTGAGCCTGATGAAACCATTTTTGAAGATTATAATTTTAATCCTGCATTTTTAGAAGAATTGATGTGGAATTATGCTTATCTTAATGCAGGCTTAAAACTTTATTTTAATGGAAAAGAGTATTTTTCTAAAAATGGTTTGTTAGATTTATTAAGAAATAAAACCAATGAAGAAGAACTTTGTTATCCAATTGTGCATTTCAAAGGAGAAGATTTTGAAGTTGCTATCACACACGGAAAACAATATGGTGAAGAATATTATAGTTTTGTAAACGGACAACATACTACACAAGGTGGTACACATTTGGCGGCTTTTAGAGAAGCAATCGTTAAAACTGTGAGAGATTTTTATAAAAAAGATTATGATCCTGCTGATGTAAGAGCCTCAATTGTAGCCGCAGTCAGTATTCGTATTCAAGAACCTGTCTTCGAATCTCAAACAAAAACCAAATTAGGTTCACAATATATTACACCAAATGGTGGCACTACTATTCGTTCATTGGTAATGGATTTTATGAAAGAGCATTTTGATAAATATCTTCACATGAACACAAGCGTAAAAGATGCTTTACAAAAGAAAATATTACAATCAGAAAAAGAAAGAAAAGAAATTTCGGGTATTCGTAAATTAGCCAATGAAAAAGCAAAAAAAGCCAATTTACACAACAAAAAATTAAGAGATTGTCAAACACATTTTACAGATTTAAGGAAAGAAAAAAGATACGAAACCACTATTTTTATTACTGAAGGAGATTCGGCAAGCGGTTCTATTACCAAAGCAAGACAAGTAGAAACACAAGCTGTATTTAGTTTGAGAGGAAAACCATTAAATTGTTATGGAATGACAAAAAAAGTGGTTTATCAAAATGAGGAATTTAATTTATTGCAACACGCACTCGATATTGAGAATGGAGTAGAGAATGTAAGGTACAATAAAGTAGTGATTGCTACTGATGCTGATGTTGATGGAGCGCATATTCGTTTACTTTTATTGACTTTCTTTTTGCAATTTTTCCCTGATTTAGTCAAACAAGGACATTTATATATTTTAGAAACGCCTTTGTTTCGTGTTCGTAACAAAAAAGACACAATTTATTGTTATGATGAAAAAGAAAAACAAAAGGCAATTACAAAATTAGGCCCTGATACTGAAATCACTCGTTTTAAAGGTTTAGGAGAAATTTCCCCTGATGAATTTTCAAAATTTATTGGAAAAGATATTCGTTTAGAACCTGTTTTGATGAAAAAAGAAACACAAATTTCTAAAATATTAGATTATTATATGGGAAAAAACACTCCTGATAGACAAACTTTTATTGTGGATAATTTACGACCTGAAGAAGTAGATAGAGTGGAAAATTAATCATTATTACAAATATAAAAATGAACAAATACAATTTGAATTGGCTCTTAGATAGCATCGAAAGGGGAGAGGTACAGGAGTACATTTATTTTTGGGGACATACACCTAATAAAGATAATGCTATTACTGCAATTTGTTTTAGTCAATGGTTTCCTTCTATTTTTGAAGTCGAAAATATCGTTTATCTTTCAGCAGAACATTGGATGATGGCTCAAAAAGCAAAATTATTTGGTGATGAAGAGTACTTTGAAAAAATAATTAAAAGTAAAAATCCATCAGAAGCAAAAAAATTAGGGCGTGAAGTGAGAAATTTTCAGATAGATATTTGGAATGAAAAATGTTTTGAAATTGTGGTGCAAGGAAATATGCACAAATTTTCTCAAAATCATAATTTAAAAGATTTTTTATTATCCACTGAAAATAAAATCATCGTTGAAGCAAGTCCCTATGATAAAATTTGGGGAATTGGGCTTGAAGCCATACATACAAAAGCAAAAAATCCTGCCACGTGGAATGGACTTAATTTGCTTGGCTTTGCGTTGATGGAAACCAGAGATAGACTAAGAATGTAAAATTGTATAAAATTACCAAAAAATAAAAAAGATTTACAAGATAAAAAACCTTGTAAATCTTTTCATCTAATTACAAAAATAGTTATCTTATTCTCAATTTACTATTTTTGTAACCATATAATAAATAAACACTCAAACCAATCAACATCCAAATCCCAAAACCAATCCAATTATTGATGCCTAATTCTGTCATCAAATAAAAATTAGTCAAAAGTCCTAAAACAGGAATTAAAGATAAATTATAACGGAAAGTAAGATAAACCAATACCAAACAAAATATTGTAAAACAATACAAAGGAATGCGTTTAAAAAATATATCCAAATTTGATTTTGATTGTTCTTTATTTAATTCATTTAATTTGGTCTGAAATTTGGTTTCTAATACGGCAATTTTTTGCTCATCTTTTTTATTTTTGATGGATAATTTTAATTCTTGAATCTTATTTTTTTCATTTACTAATTCAACATTTGCTTTTGTAGTTGTTCTATATTGAGAAAAAGTAAAA
Organism: Cytophagia bacterium; assembly: GCA_004294005.1. Classification (GTDB taxonomy): domain Bacteria; phylum Bacteroidota; class Bacteroidia; order Cytophagales; family Microscillaceae; genus RDXZ01. Next base: position 1,701 of record RDZP01000168.1, on the reverse strand, counting down.
AAATCTATCGTTTCTTCTTGTGAATAGTAAAAAGACAGAGAAAATACACTTCCCAATAACAAAGGCATTAAAATTTTCCCATTAATATAGGGAACTTTAAATCTATTTTTGACTTGTTTGTCTTTGTCTTCTAACAACAAAACACCACCCGAAACCAACGTAAAAGCAAACAAAGTACCGATACTTGTCAAATCTGTAACCTCTGTCAAATTCAAAAAAAGTGCAGGAATCGCCACCAACAACCCTGTTGCAATAGTAGAAATGTAAGGAGTTTTATATTTTGGGTGAATTTTTCCAAATGCTTGTGGCAATAGCCCATCTCTGCTCATTGCCATCAAAATTCTTGGTTGTCCTAATTGAAAAACTAAAAATACACTTGTAATCGTAATGACTGCACTCACTGCCACCAAACCTGCCATAAAATCTAATTGATTGACTTCAAAAACATAAGCCAAAGGGTCGCCTACTTGCAAGTTTTTGTAAGAAGTCATGCCTGTCAAAACCAACGCCAAAATTACATAAATAATCGTACAAATAATCAAAGAATAAATCATAGCACGCGGCAAGTCTCGCTGGGGATTTTTACATTCTTCGGCAGTAGTCGAAATCGCATCAAAACCAATGTAAGCAAAGAAAACCGCAGATGTTCCTTTCAAAATCCCCGTCAAACCATTAGGAGCAAAAGGCGACCAATTCTCAGGATTAACATAATAAAAACCAACCACAATTACCAAAAATATCACTACTAACTTGATAATTACCATAATATTACCCGCATTTTTGGATTCTTTGATGCCTACATAAACCAAAGATGTTATCAAAATCGTAACCAATAACGCAGGCAAATCCGCTATCAATCTAAAACCATTGATTTGTGGTGCATTTTGCCACGCCAAAAATGCTTCTTTGATATTATTAGGTAAATCCTTAAAAACTTGCCCTTGACTTAATAATTCTTTTGCTTTTTCAAAACCACGTGAGGCAGACAAATAATCCATACAAAAATATTCAGGAATTTGAAAACCTAATTTGCTTCCAATGCCATTCACCAAACCCGTAAAATAATCTGACCAAGAAATCGCCACTGCAATATTACCAATCGCATATTCCATTACCAACGCCCAACCCAAAATCCAAGCAATGAGTTCTCCAAACGTTGTGTAGGCGTAGGTATATGCACTGCCGCTGATAGGAATTGTAGAGGCAAATTCAGCATAACAAAGTGCAGAAAAAAGGCAGGCTACTGCCGTAAACATAAATAAAAATACTACGCCAGGGCCACCATTAAAAGCCGCATTACCAATCGTACTAAAAATTCCTGCACCCACTACTGCTGCAATTCCAAAGGAAACCAAATCTCTGAGCCGTAAGTTTTTATTGAGAGAATGTTCGTCTCCTGCATTTTCAATTTCTTGTTGAATTTGTGTAATTGATTTTTTGCGAAAAATTTGTTTCATAGTATTGAAAATAATCTAAAAATATTCTGAACGCAAAAATAATTATTTTTTTGAGAATATTAATTTTTTATTTCATTTTATTTTAAAAATGATTTTTTTTAAGAACAAATAAAAAAATAAAGTGGTTATCTTAAAAAAACAAAATAATTTTGGGCGATTACGTGCTATCGTGCAAAGCACAGAGCCAAAAAAGAGAGAAAAAACTCGCAAAGCCTCGTTTTTCTCTCTTTTTGTCTCTGCAAGT
>RDZP01000032.1 GCA_004294005.1 Cytophagia bacterium | reverse complement strand
ACTTGTCATTATTTTTTTTGTTTAAAATTTGAAACAAAAATATGTATATATTTTTATAATTCCTAATTTTTGAATGTTAATTTTTATCTAATGCCTTTTGAAGAAAATAACCGAATTAGTAAGTCTAATGTGTTAATATATTCTAATATATTCAAAATTTCTAAATAAATTATCTACTTTTGCATCTGAATTGTTCATTATAAAAAATATCTTTGTTTTCAAAAAATAAAACCAAAAAAGAGATGAAAAAAACAGTCATAAAAATTCTTTGTAATTTATTTCCTAATCAAATTGTAAATTTTGCTTATAATCAACTTACCAATCCTCAAATCAAAAAATTAAGAGAGAATGAATTAGAGATTTTAAACCAAGCAGAAAAAGAAATTTTGAAGTTCAAAAATTTTGATGTGCAATTATACAAATGGCAAGGAGGCACAAATTCAATACTACTTATTCACGGCTGGGAAGGACAAGCAGGTAATTTTTCGGATATAATTCAAGAATTAATCAAAGAAAATTATACTATTTTTGCTTTTGATGCACCCTCGCATGGCTTTAGTAGCAAAGGAAGGACAAGTCTTTTCGACTTTACAGAATTGGTTGGTATTTTGATAGAAAGATTCAAAGTAAAACATCTTATTAGTCATTCTTTTGGAGGAGTTGCTACTACTTATGCTTTGTTCAATAATCAAAATTTAACCATCGAAAAATATGTATTATTAACAACTCCTGATATGTTTTCAGAAAGAATAGATGACGTTTCACAAAGAGTTGGAATTACAGAAAAAGTAAAAAATAAACTAATAAAAAGATTGGAGAAAGAAATACCTTTCAAAATTCAGGATTTGAACGTAAGCAACTTTGTAAAGGTAATCAAAGTTGAAAAATCACTCATCATTCACGATAAAAATGATAAAATTATTCCTATTCAACGCTCAAAAAACGTAGCAAATAATTGGAAAAATTGTGAGTTTATGGAGGTAGAGGGAACTGGACACATGAAAATATTAAGAACTAACTTTGTCATCAAAAAAATATTATTTTTTTTAAAATGATTATTTTTTCTTTATTTTTTATATACTTTTGCAACAAAGTATTTTAAAAGTTCTGTACTTTATTATTTTTCACACTAAAATATCCTTTGGAACTTGGGATTTTATATAAAATGTTGGCTTGTTTATTTGATTTAGATGGTGTAATTGTGGATACGGCTAAGTATCATTTTTTGGCTTGGAAACGTTTAGCGTCAGCATGGAATTTTGATTTGACAGAAGAACAAAACGAACATCTGAAAGGTGTAAGTCGTACTGAATCATTGGAAATCATTTTAAAGTTAGCGCATCATACCTTATCAAAGGAAGCATTTGAGGAAGCATTGCAAATCAAAAACGAATGGTTTTTGGATTTTGTCAATGAAATGAATGAGAATGAAATTTTGGAAGGTGTAACTGATTTTTTACATCTATTAAAACAAAATAAAATTGTATTTTCTCTGGCTTCATCAAGTAAAAATGCAAAAAATATTTTACAAAAGATTGGATTATTCGAACAATTTGATGCGATTGTTGATGGAAATGACATTATCAACTCGAAACCTGACCCCGAAATTTTTGAAAAAGCAGCCAAAAAATTAAATACAGATACAAAAAAATGTATTGTTTTTGAAGATGCAGTTGCAGGTGTAGAGGCAGGCAAACGTGCAGGAATGAAAGTCATTGGCATTGGCGACAAGGAGGTTTTGAAAGAGGCAGATATTGTTGTTAAAAACTTAAAAGAATTGACTATTAAGGATTTAGAAAATTTATTATCAAAATAATTATTTTTATTTTAAACTTTTTCTATCCAAAAATTATTAAAACCTTCACCTAATTCTATCTTAATAATTTCATTTTGTAATAATTCTAAAATTGCTAAAAAATTAAAAATAACGATAATCTTTGTAGATGTATCTATCAAAATCTCTAAAAAAGAAGCCTTTTTTTGTGTAGAAAGTAGTGTGATTATCGTTTTTTTTTGCCCTTCAATGCTATAAGGATAAGGCATAATGGTATGTACAGCATTTTCTTTTTTTTGTCTTTGGTCTTGTTTGAGCAAAACTTGTTCATATACTTTCAACAATCGAAACAAATCTAATCGGTGCATCTCTATATCCACCTCAAATTTTTCAGCAATCAACTCCATTTCTTGTGTAAGATTTCCTCTTTTTTCTTGTTGCATCTGTTCCAATTCCAATGCTTCAAAAGCGGGGATTACACTTTTATATTTTTGATATTCTAACAAAGCATTTACTAAATCGGTACGAGGGTCTTCATTTTGAGTGTTATTTTCCTCTTTTGGTAAAAGCATTTTCGCCTTGATACTCATTAAAGTAGCAGCAACAACAATAAATTCAGAAGCAATTTCGATATTTAATGTTTCTAATTGTTTTAAATAATCAATAAAATCGTTTGTTATTTTTGTGATAGGAATATCATAAATATTCAATTCTTCTCTTTCAATAAAAAATAAAAGTAAATCAAAAGGACCTTCAAATTGTTGAAGTTTTATTTCAAATGTTGTCATTTTTTTTCGATATTATAATTTAATTTTGAAATATTCTTAGACTTGTGGTACAGACAATATTTTAAAAACTGATTAATTTTTGCGTGCAAAAATAGAAAAAAACTTCCTAAAAAAAAGATTTTTATTTTTCAGGAAGCTAAAAAATAAACTACCAACGAATCAAAGCAGAAGCCCAAGTAAATCCGCTACCAAATGCAGCCAAACAAACCAAATTACCTTCTTTTAGTTGATTATTGGCTGATAATTCTGCCAAACAAATAGGAATAGTTGCAGCAGTTGTATTGCCGTATTTTTGAATATTATTATATACTTTTTCATCAGGCAGGTTTAGTTTCTCTTGAATCGCTTTCGAAATTCTAAGATTTGCTTGATGTGGCACCAACATATCAATATCTTGAATTGAATAATTATTGGCTATTAAACATTCATCAATCACTTCAGAAAAACGAGTTACAGCGTGTTTGAAAACCATATTTCCACGCATAAATGGTAAATGTTTACCTTCTGCAATCAGTTCAGGAGTCATTCTATCTTTCAATCTACTTCCTGGATGTTCTAACATCAAATCTTCAGCATACTTTCCTTCAGAATGCAAATGAGTAGATAAAATTTTACTTCCTTCTCCATTGCTTCTTTGCACCACTGCGGCTCCTGCACCATCTCCAAAAAGCACTGCAAAATCTCTACCTCTTGTACTCATTTCAAAAATATTAGATTGGACTTCTGCTCCTACAACCAAAATATTTTGATACATTCCTGTTTTAATAAATTGGTCTGCAATCGATAAAGCATAAATAAAACCTGTGCATTGTGTTCTGATATCCAAAGCACCAATTTCTTTAAAAGGTAATTCTCTTTGCAACAAAACGCCTGCACCCGGAAAGTTATAATCAGGGCTTAACGTTGCAAAAATGATAAAATCAATTTCTTGTGGTGTTAATTTTGCTTTTTCTAAGGCAATGGTAGCCGCTTTAGCACCCATATTAGAAACTGTATCTTTTCCCTCTGTAAAAAAACGTCTTTCTTTAATACCTGACCTTTCAGTAATCCAAGCATCACTTGTATCAAACATTTTTTCTAAATCATTATTAGTAACGATTGTTTCAGGAACATAAAAACCAAGCCCCGTAATTTTTGAACTATACATAAATATTGAATATATTTTTCTTTTTTATGCAAAGGAAATAAATATTTTTATGAAAAAAAACAAATTTTAAAAGTAACTTATTGACTATAAAATGACTATGTGTATAATAAAAAGTTATTTATTTTGTTAAAATGTTTTTTTTACGAATAATATTTTTATTTATTTATAAAATAAAAATTATAAAGCATAAAATAAGTATTTATTCAAAATATTATTTTTTTTACTACTTTATAAATTAAAAAATGACTTATCTTTTCTACAATCCGACATTTCGCAAGCCATTTAAAAAATAGAATAGTTTTCGTGTTATCATTTTATTGAAAATATGAAGTTTGTATAATGCTGATTAACCAAAGTTATAGAGAAATAAAAAATGACCAAAAATCAAAAAAAAATCCTACAACAAATTGTTGTAGGATTAAAAAGTATTGGAAAGTTTAAATAATAATTAGATTAAAACTTTTCGTTTTCCTCTTTTTTCTTTTCTTCTTCTTTCTTTTTATCGTCCTCTTTTTTAGGTTCTTCCTCCTTTTTTTCTTCTACTTGTGGTAGTGTTTCAGCTTTATAGACCTCTCTAAATTTGGCAATAAAAGCATCTTTTTTGTCTACTCCTGCTTCTTCTAAATTTTTAGATTTTAAAGTTTTATTAATCAAGTCATCAGAAGATAACACATAAAATTTATCTTTTTCAAACTCAACATACAACCAGAAATCAGGTTTAGGTTGGATATAAAATGCATAAGCGTCACCTTCGGCTGATTTTTTAAATTCCATATAACCAGGCGTTTCTAATTGCCATATTTTATCAGCTGTACTCAATAAATTTAATTTTCCAATGCTATAAAAAGTTTTAAATTCCTCAGACCATTGCATATCTACTTTAGAAAAAGAAATTGCCTTTTTCATTTTTTTGTCTTTCCAACTACTTACATTTCTTCCTGCTTTAAAATCATCAGCATAAGAACGATAGGATTTTTCACCTACAATTTCAGCAATCTTAAAATTCAAAGGATCATTTGTATTCAAATTAAGTGGTTTTTCACTGAATTTACTCAACAAAACTTTGTCTAATTCTTTCACTGCTTTAGAAGATAAAGGCAAATCAAAAACTAATAACAAATCTAAATTTGTTTTTTTGTTTTTATTATCTACTTTTATAGAACCAGCCTTGTTGATGAGTTCGCTCAGTTTTTTATCAAATAAATTCAATTTCCCTTCTACATAAATAGAGTTTTCAGAGTCATCAAATATAAGTAAGTTACCTGTGAATGATTTACCTTCTGTTTTATCCAAAGAAGCAATTTTAAATTGATTAATTGCAGGATTATAACCCAATGTACCTTTTGCTAAGAAAACATCTAAATCACCTTCTTGTGGTTTGGGCGATAAAAACGTGGAATACAAATCAAGCCCACTATTAAAATGTATGCCTGAAGTGATTATATTATTATCTATTTTTTGTTTTTCATCTACTTCTAAAGATACTTCATCACCTTTACTACTTTTATAAGGCAGCCATTGGTCAAAATCTTTACGGCTTGCTAAATCCAATTTGATAAATCCTTCTAAGCCTAAGTCTTCTTTATCCGCCCTCATTTTTACTTTTCCTTTATACAAAATACGTGAAGTGATATAAAATTTCTTTTTATCGTCTTCATTTACTGTTCCTTCAGCATACGTAAATCTTGCTTCCTCTTTTTCTCTCTTTCTTCTACGTTTCTTTTTAGCATCTTTCTCTTTGCCTGCAAGTTCAGATTCACCTAAAAATTGAAACTTATCAAATTTTATATTAAATGTATCTTTTTTAACATTTACAAATTGATAAGTAGCATCTCCATCAAATTCTAAACGTGATTTTATCCGAATTGTACCATTGAATAATTTGTGATAACGATTGGTAGTATCCATAAATATACGTGCTTCTTTCAATTCTTGCATTTCTGCATCTTTTAGTATTGTAGCAATTCCATCTTTTGGAATAATCATAGCATCAGCAGAATAAATATTAGGAACACCTTTTGTCAATAATGTTAAATTTTGAATATCATATAAAGCTTGGTTTGCTCTAAAAGTAAGATTTTCAGGATTGTTCTCCTCTGTTCCAAAAATAGTAGCGGTAAAACGACTATTTGTATCACCTTTCATTGCAATAGTTTGTTTGTTCAAATCCCACAAAGCATCTTTGATAGAAGTTTTATATTCGGCATAAGGAAATTCCATTGAGGCAAACTCACTACCAAAATCATCACTTGGTCTAATATCAGTTTGACCTTTAATGAAATCAAACGTTGTATTCACAAAATTTCCTCTCATAATTGGTTTATTATTCACATAGAAAAATTGGTCAAATACATAAGGGTCAAAAGGTTTTGAATTGATACGCAATTCAATATTTTTGGCTATGAAGCCATTTTGTGCCAAGCTAAATTTATCCTCACTCACTGATAAAATAGTAAAATCTTTCCTAACCAATGTACCTTCTGCGGTTAGCCCATCAGCACCTACTATTAAATTCCCTCTTAAAGTAATTGGGTTGGCTTTTCCATAGATAGTAAATAATTTATCTTTGAATCTTTGTTCAAAAGCACCTTTTGCTAAACTTGAGCGTGATGTTTCTAATCTTTCAATTTCGATTTTATTGGTAATAATCATTTTATCCTCTACTGTATTCCATCTTAATTGAGCTGTTTGTCCTATGGCTTCGGGATATTCGCTAGGTCCAATTTTTGATTTTGCAACATTAAATTCAATATTATCGGAAGTTACTGAGTCAGGCATCAATACAAATTCAGGTGATTTTAGAATTGTACTTAAATAAGATATTTCCCCACCTGTTGAAAGCGCCTCTTTTGTCATTACTAAGTCTCTTGAAAATTTAATTTTTGCTCCTTTTATTTTATCACTAATAGGATACAAAGGATAACCCGCCTTGGGTGCTTTATGCACAAAACCCATCGAATAATCAGGCATTGGTCTTAGTTTTTCTTTGAAAGTTGGTAAAATATTAGACACAAACCTACCTGGAAAAATAGGTACTTTTGAGGTCAAACTATCCATATCAATTGGATCTAAAATAAAAACGCTTCCATGTTTATTTTGTAGTTTTTTGACATCATTTGCGTCTTCAAATTCTTTTGGAATTTGAACTACCAAACTATCATAAGCCATATTTTGTCTGTCTTTTGTTTTGAAATAAGACAAACCACCAGTTTCAATCATTAATTTTGGATATTCTTCATAAGAATTTTTAGTACCCAAAATTTTTCCTTTTTTGCGTCCTGATTTATTTAGGTTATCACTGATGACAACTCTACCAGGTTGAAACGAAATTTCCCCCCCATATTCATGAAACTCCACCTTTTTGTCTTCTGTTGTGTCTGCAATAACAAATAAAATTTTATCAATAATTGGCATTTCTACTGCAAAATCTTTATACAACATAAAAAACTTTTGTCCAATAAATCTAAAATTACCTACCGTAACCTCTCCCTTATCTAAATACAAACTTCGTCCTTGATAAATTTTTACTTCTCTTTTTGATGTATCAGGAATAATATTAACATTTAATAACTGACTAATCGGAAATCTATCAATACCCCTAATCAATAATTCGTTATTAGTGCGGCTCATACTTGCATTAGGCTGCTTATTTGTAACTGATTTGATTAAAAAAGTATCATGGTCGTATGTTTTATACAAAGTAGAATCACTTTTTTTGGCTGTTTTTCTTTGAAATCTATCAATAGCAGTCAAAAATACATCTGTAGAATCAGCCTGACTAATTCGCCTTCCCATCGTAATAAAACCATTTCCCTCGTCAAAATCTAAATAACCTTTGGAACGCAAATCCATTGCTAAATTTCTTAAAGTTGCTTCTGTTGGTAAATTTCGGGTATCAACATCTTTTTTACCTTGTTTTTTTGCTAATTCTTTTGTAATATCCAATACTTCTTTTGCCACTTCTGCAACACTAAATAAATTAGTTTTATTTTTACGCGAAAATTCTCCAAACAAACGCAAAGGGTGAAAATTATATAAGCCTATCATTTGACTGTATCTTTCTTTGTCAAAAAAATCAAAAGATTCAAACATTGCAGGACGTAAATCTTGCGAGCCTGTAAGCATAAATAAATCTAAACTATCTTTTTCGATATTATACCTCACAACATCAGCATCAATATAAAACTCGTGATGATTATCAATAAAAGGAGTACTTCCTGAAGCTGTATTTCTATCTCTTACCAAGCGTAAATCATATTTTTTTTCTTTTTTTTGTGCTTGAGAACGATAATAATTGAGTTGCAAATCTGAATGATACAAGGAATCTTGAAACCCCATATACAAAGAAAACTTAGCATTATTAGTAGAAATTGTTGAGTCTGTGATGGCTAATTTTCGAGATGCAATCAAAAAACTTGACTTTTTAGCATTATCAATAACCCCTGATTTCCCCATCAAGTAGGAATATAAATTACCTTGTTTAGACGTACTCAAAATTTTTCTTCCTTCTAATGTGAAACCACCTTTATAATCAATATTTTGAGAAATATTAGGAATTTCTACATTATGTTCGTTAGAAACAAATTTTGGAAAAACGGCATAATTAACGTTTTTACGAGGGCGGCTTGCAAAAATATAATCACCTTTAATAGACTTTTTAAGTACATCTGTATAAGTTAAAGTTGCATTTGTGGCTTTTAACTCGTTTTTGCACCATCAAAAGTATAAACTGAAAAGTCTGTAAACACTTTATTTTCATCAAAGTCAACCGATTTCCAACTCACTTTTCCACCTTTTCCAAGCATTGTATTTTTAGTCATCAACCAAACACTTTTTGTCCCTGTGAAAACAACCGAATCGTGAGGTGAAGCCATCACAAAATTTCCACTATTGAATTTTATCATTGGACCCAATAAATCTTTGGTTGCTTGTGCTAAGCTATCTGTATCTGCATTCGAAAACTCATTTTGTAATGCTTCATCTCTTTTATCAAGATAGATAAACTTATACTCACTTTGGAACATATAAGCATGGTATAATTTATCATAAACGATAGAAAAATTACTAAAAAAGTAGCGGCTTTTTTTCAAGAAAGTGTTAAAATCTCTTATATCTTTGAGTGTACTTGCTTGCTCACATACTGTTAAGAAATCATTTATTTGAGTAGCATTTGCCTTTGCTTTATTATTAGCATTTGCCAAAGCACCAAAAAAATCAGAAAAACCTCCCGAAAAAATAATTTTTGATGCTACTAATTTTTTAGAAACTTGAATAATTTTGGTTTGATAGGAAGATAATCCGCTCCATGAAGTTGAAAAATCATTGGCAATCTCAATTTGCTTTGATTTTGTGAGCTGGTCATTTACATAAGTAACAAACGCTTGAGGTTCGTCAGGAAAGCTAATTCTTTGAGCAAAAATTACATTGGAAAATGTAAAAGTAAATAATAAAATAAATAGATGGTATTTTTGCATATTATTTTATAAAAAATAGTAAATTTTGAATTAAAACGAATGATTTTTTTACTGATTAAAAGTAAATTTCAAAAAATTATTCAAATATAGTATTTTTTTTATAAATCAAGGCTTTTTAAGAAAAATATTTTTCAGATTTATTTATTTGCCAATTTAAAACGTCCTTTATTCGCATCAAAGACTAAAAAATTAACAGCACTACTTGGAGGTTCATTTTGTAATGCAAGATAATATGCAGATAAATAAAGTGTAATTTTTGCCTTATCTTTGTTAATATCAGCCAAAAAAGCACTTTTAATATCTACCCCTTTTTCCACGTGGTTTTCAAAATATTGAATAATTTTTTGTTTGGGTAATATTTTCTTGGTAATATTTCTCATATTTTCGTCAAAAAAATACAACTCATCAATATTGCTAATACAGCCTGTCCAGCAATTTAGTCCAAAAATAACAATTATTTTTTTCTTATTTTTTGCCTCAAAGATTGCTATTTGATACGATTTAAGATAAGGATCACCTGCTTCACCATCAGCATCTTTGGCATAAACCTCAATAAATTGGTTTTCAAAATCTTGATGAGCTATTTCAAAATTTATTTTTTTAATTGATTCGTTGATTAATTTTTTCTCTTCACTTTGTTGAAATATTTTGAAATAATCTAACACATTTTTTTGTTGTGAAAAAATAAAGTGGTTGGTGAGTAACAAACTCAATAAAAGAATATTTTTTTTCATAATTATAAATATTTTAATTCTTAAAAATTATTATGTAAAATATGCTTTTATTATTTTTAGGTTAGGAAATAACGTTAAAACAATCTATTTTCTATTTACAAACATACAAATAAAAACATAGGTAATAAAAAGATACAAATTAAAAAAATTACCCAACTCTAAATCCCACCAATAATATATCATCAATTTGTTCTTCTTTCCCTTTCCATTCAAAAAAGGCAGTTTGGAAATATTCTTTTTGTTTTTCTAATGGTAAATCATTATGGGCTTTAATCAATTCTCTCATTCTCATACGACCAAATTTTTTGTTGATTTCTCCGCCAAATTGATCCTGATAACCATCAGAAAACATATAAAATATGGTTTCAGTTTCTATTGATATAATGTGTTTTGTAAAAGTCCTTTCTGTTTCCCAACGCATTGTATGTCCACCAATTGGTAATTTATCACCTTTTATTTCGTTTAATTGTCCATTTTGCCAATAAAATAAAGGGTTTTTCGCTCCTGCAAATTGTACTTGTTTTTCCTTTTTATCAATGACACAAATAGTCATATCCATTCCATCACGATTTGCTCCGAAAGCATCATTTTGTTTTAGAGTATGATTGACCCCTCTGTGCAGATAATTCAAAATCTGGTCAGCATCAGTAATATTTCTAACATTGACGACCTCATTCAATAAATCATTACCTATCATACTCATAAAGGCACCAGGTACTCCATGTCCTGTGCAATCTATTGCAGCCATCATAATCTTTCCTCTCGTTTCTGTAAACCAATAAAAATCGCCTGAAACTATATCTCTTGGTTGATAAAAAACAAAAGAATCAGGAAGGTGAGTTTGTATTTCTTCTTTTGGAGGTAATATCGCCTGTTGAATACGTTTAGCATAATTAATACTATTAGTAAGATTCAAATTTTGACTATCAAGTTTATTTTTTTGTTTTTCTAAAGCTATATTTTGCTCAAAAACCTCAGAAGTTTTTTGTTTTACTAAATATTCTAGTTTTTCTTTTTGTCTTTCTATTCTATGCAAACGCCATTTAATCAATAAAAATACCAATACTATCAATACTAAAACAGACAATAACAAAAACCAAATTGTTTCATAAAAATAAGGTTTCTTCACTAAAATAAGGCTCTGTCCAACTTCATTCCAAATTCCGTCATTATTAGAAGCAATTACTTTAAAAACATATTTTCCAGGTCTAAGGTTCGTATAAGTAACCTGTCTAATTGTGCCTCCATCTTGCCAATCTCTATCAAATCCGTCTAATTTATACTTAAATTGTACTCTGCTTGGGGCTAACAAACTCAATGCACTAAAATCAAATACATATCTTTTTTGGTCAGGTGCTATTTCTATTGTATGATGAATATCGATTAGTTTTCCGTCAATTACTAATTTATTGATTTGAACAGGCGGTTTTAGATAGTTGAAGGGCATATTAGCAGGGTCAATCACTACAATACCACCATTGGTGGGCACCCAAATCGTTCCTTCTTTGGTTTTAATACTATGTGCTGCTCCTGTGCAATCTTCACTTTTCATTCCATCTCTTTCGTCATAATGCCTCCAGATAATATTTTTAATTTTCCCTTGTATAAAATTATTCAAATCTGGTTTATAAACGCTGATTAAGCCTTGTGCAGTAGAAAGCCATAAATACCCTCTGTTATCTTCTATAATATCAAAAGGGCTATCATTTAACATTCCTTGTTTATTAGAAAACGTATAAAAATTATCATCTTTCCAACGCACCAAACCTGCATTGGTTGCTAACCAAATCACATTATTTCCATCTACATAACTACTAAAAACCAAATTACTTGGAAGTCCTTTGTTAATATCATATTTTTGTATTTTATCATCAGGAGTAATGGCACAAATCCCGTTATCATTTGTACCTACCAAAATACTATTATTGACACCTTGTTTGATAGACATAATAAAATTAGAACTTAGTCCATTTTTATTATTATAAATTTTTAGAATTTTTCCGTCTGAGTTAATTTTTGCGATTCCTCCTCTGCGTGTTCCTACCCATATATTATCATCATTATCAATAAATGCTACGCGCATTGAGTTATCAGGAAATCCTGTATCTTTATTAAAAAATGTTTCTTGTCCATTAGGGCTTATTTTTAATAGCCCTTTGAATGTACAAATCCATAAGTTTCCTTTTTTATCTTTTTGAATATTAAATATTCGAATTTCAGGGAGTTGTGTTTTTATTTTTAAGACAGATACAACACCATTCTCTATAATGTTGACTACTCCATCATTCATTCCAACAATAAATTTGTTTGAATTATCTTGATAAACAGCACCAACAGAAGTGGTAGACAATCCATCTTGAACAGTATAATTAGTAAATTTTCCGTCTTTTAATCTAAATAATCCATTTCTATAAGAAGCAATCCAAAGACTTCCTTCTCTATCCAAACACAAATCTACCATATTTGTCAAAGGCAAAAAGGGTGTATCAGGTAATCTTTCGTATTTTTGTGTGATTGGATTGAGTCTAAAAAGACCTGCAGCGGTAGCAAACCAAATATTTTTGGCATCATCTTCAATAATTCTATAAGCAATATGTCCTTCTAATTCTTTAATTACTTCAAAACTTTGTTTTTCTTCATTCCACAAGCAAACGCCTTCAGTAGTGCCTGCCCAAATTCTATTTTGGTTATCGAAAAATATTTCATTGACATTTTCAGAAATCAAACCATCTTTTTTATGAAGTTGTGTAATTTGATTATTGTTTTGATTTTTAATAAAAATACCATTGTTATCTGTACCAAACCAAATGTTTCCTTTTTTATCTTTTCGAATTACATATATTGTAGTGGCAGAAGGTATTTCTTTTATAGGTTGTGAAGTATTGTTGGAAGGATTATAAATATGAATACCTTTTCCTCTGCCTCCTATCCAAAATTTATCATCATTTTCGATAAAAAGAGCGGTCATAAACCAATCTTTAAAAACATCTTTTTGTACGAATAAATCATTTTTCAAAGTAAATAACCCACTTCCTTCACTACCCAGCCAAAGTGTACCGTTACTATCTTCTTCTACTAAAAAAATCGCATTGCTTTTTAATTTTGGAATTACTCTTTTATTAAAAAGATTAAATCTTACACCATCAAAATTAATCAAACCATCAAAACCTGCCAGCCACAAATAACCCGTTTTTGACTGAATAACACGTCTTATATTATTAGAGGGCAAACCTGTATCTGTAGCCCAATGGTCTAAAGGATATTGTGTAATTTTTTTCTTAGGGTCTAAAAATCTTAAACTTTTTTGTTGTGAAAATCCATCTGAAAATACACAAAGAACAATAAGAAAAATAAATAAGGTTTTAAATTGAAGATGTTTTAACATCACTGTAAACTAAAATAGTAGAATTGATAGAGCAAAATTAGCACAAATATTTTAATTTCCAAATAAATTTTAATTTTATTTGGAAATTATTAAAAGTATTACAAAATTACCCACCAAAATGTAAATAGAGTGTTAGTGTATGGACAGTAAAACTTCGTAAGGGTTTATTAAATTGATTGATTTCTTGTTTATTTAACATATTGAATAAACCGTGAGAAAAACGAATTTCAGGAGAAAATTTAAAATAATCATAAAATCTATCCAATCCAAAGCCATAATCAATCTCAATATCACGTGTATTGACAGTTACATTTTCCAAATCATTTTTACGACTTGTCAATAAAAAACTTGGCTTAATACCTGCGATTAAATACATTCCACGCAAACCACGTAATTGTGAACGGTATTTTAACAACAAAGGCAGTTCTAACATACTTGCCTCTACTACTTTTGATTTGGTAGTACCATTCAGATAATTATAATCCAAACCAAATTCATAACCTGCAAAACCATTGATACAGAAACGAATATCAAAAAAATCATTCAGTCTGAAATTTGAATAAGCACCAATCATAATACCAGGGGAAGTACGAGGCACAATACTCACTATTCCATTGAATTGACTCGGGTCGCCATTGATAAATTCATCAGTCAATCTTACGTTCATACGACTATAAGTAGGACCAAAGAACATACCAAAATTTAAAAAACGTTTCCATTTATCTGTCTTTTTGAGTTCAATTTTAGCATCTTCAGCATAAACACTTTTTTTATTTTTTCTTTCAAAACCATATTTTCTTGGAGGTTCTTGGGCGAATAAATTTGGAATAATGAAAAAGAAAAGCAAGCCATAAAAATATAACTTATTTTTGTCCAAAGAATTTTTTTTTGAAATTTGCATTGTTTGTAAAACCAATTTTAAGTAAAAATTTAACCATTTGTAAAATTGGTAAAGTATATTCAAAATAAATATAGGTTTAATTAAATGAAATAGATAATATTTGTTATTTCGTTTTTAAAAACGAAGAATGATTTAAAAAATTGTTTTATTTTAATCTTTTGTTTTTTGCATCTTGTATATGTCCAACAAACAATCAAACAAAAATTCAAAAGTTTCTGTGTGTCTTTTTGCTTCTGCAATACTATTTCCCCACGCATACAAACCATGTCCTGCCAACAAAAACCCATAAGTTTCAGGATTTCTATCATAATAAGCTGTAATTTCTCTTACTAATTGCTTCATATCTTGACTGTTTTGAAAAATTGGAATTTTGATTTCGGCTTCGTGTGAGCCAACATTTCTAATACCTTTTAACAATTCAAAACCTGTAATTTTTACAACCTTATCTTTTTGATGAATCAATGAATAAATAGTCGAAGATTTGGAATGAGTATGTAAAACACATTGAGTTGCTAAATTTTCGTATAAATAAGTATGCAAAAGTGTTTCAGCAGACGATTTTATATTTTGATGAATTGGCAAAGCAACTCCTTCTGCATCTATGAGCATAAAATCATCTTTCTTAAATTGTAGCTTATCAACTCCTGAACGAGAAATTGTATAAGTTGTTTCATTAGGAGATGGATTTCTAAAAGAATAATTGGTGCTTGTTGCCATCGACCAACCGCGTGAATGAAAAAGATGTATAATTTCAAGCAATTCTTTTTCTAAATGTTGGTATTGTTCTGTTTCTAAAAAATACATAAAAATTTTTTTTTGATTGAATATATAGTACACATTTTTTAAAGTGTGTGTATTATT
This sequence comes from Cytophagia bacterium, assembly GCA_004294005.1. GTDB lineage: Bacteria > Bacteroidota > Bacteroidia > Cytophagales > Microscillaceae > RDXZ01. Next base: position 11,567 of record RDZP01000032.1, on the reverse strand, counting down.
TTTTGTCTAAGTCTTCAATGATTAAATGATTATTTTTACCTATTGTAAAAATATATATAATAAGCAAAATAAGACAAGGAAAGTATAAAAATCCAAAATAATTTATTTTAAAAAATATACTAATAAGGCTCTCCAGAGCAAGCGAAGAGTTTTGAATCATTACTGCTATAAAAATAGCATAAGTTGGTTTTACTTTTATATTTTTTATAATCGTATCATCGATATCAACAAAACAAGCACGACTTGCAAAGCCGTCTATTTTTGCTTTTATACTATGTTTTCCTTCGGGAATGATAAATTCTTTTGTTTCTCCGTTGTTAATTTTTCCTGCGATTTTTCCATCTAAGAGAATTTTATAACTTCGTGTAAAATCCAAATATTGATTTGGTCTTTCAATTTTAAGTGTTCCCATTTGTTTATTTCAAAAAACTTTAAATAATCTACCTATCCTTGCCCATATATTCATCTTTGACATATGTTTTTATATTTCTTTTTTCGATAAACCGATTCACCTGAGTTTTTAAATAATCTATGATGAAAATATAAAAAGCCAAACCCAAACCGCCTACATGCAAATCATAAATAAAATAAGAAATAATAGAAACAGATGAAAACAATAATACATAAAAAGCAATTCCACCATACATCTCAACTTTTGGATTTTCTTCTTTCCAACGTTTCATTTTCTTCGTAAAATAGTACTTCCAAGCATATTTTCTACTCAAAATAAAATAAGAAATTGTCGTATAAACACTTACTAAAAACAAAATCAAAGTCAAAACTATTTTATTATCTCCATATTCCAACGCTAAAAAAGCATTAATTAAAATGATAGGACCAGGAATTTCTCCATAAATAGTATCGTGAATATCTCTGTCCTCAAAATCTCCTACAAAAATAATTCTATCTTTGGTAAGTTTTAATAGACTTGTTTCAGCTGTTTCGATATTCATTTGCCCCGTAGAATCTTCACAAAGTTTTAATGATTCTCCCAAATAAATTTTTGGATAACGTGTACCATAATCTGGTCTTCTAATACGATAATCTAAAATAAAATTATTAAAAATGGGTTGTTTATCGATATAATGAATACCCAATGGACTGTATCCTTTCTTAAATTTCTTTTTATGGACAGTTTCATACATTACTAAAGGTGTACTTTTGATAGAATCATTAAAAAATAGTTGAAATTTGAGGGCTTGTTTCCATACTTTTTCTATGTCTGATAATGTTAATTTCTTTTTGATGGGCATTTCAGGATAATCAGGTTTGTCTTTATCATCTCGATGATAAGAAACATGCAAATTAGGCATCTTATTAATTAAAGCTGCTAATGCTGAATCACTTTCACTTTTTCCTTTCAAATCAATATCAAAAACCATAAATTTATGATTAGGCTTTTGAATCAATATTTCTAAAAGTTTTACCAATTTTGCTCGGTCTGTAATTGCTTCGTTGCCCACTACATAACCTGGCACATCAGGGTCTTCTAAATCTATCAATGCTTTGTCTTTTGATACATTAATAAACAAAAAACGAGTTGAATCAGGTTTTTTTTCTAATCCAAAAATTAAATTTTTTGTAACCGCAGAGGCTTGCACCAATAAATATTCATCAGGTAAAGCTTGTGGAATAGATAAAAACCAAAAAGTTATCAACAACATAATAATGGCATTGATAAATGAGGCTATTCCAATGATGATTTTTTTCTTAAAACTCATAGTGTTTAGGCTTAAATTTTATTTTAGTAACAACTGATTTTTAGTATATTGATAATTATTATTTTTACAAAAGTAATATTTATTTTTTATTATAGCAAAAATAATGTTTATTTTTCATTTTTTTCTTTATTTTCGATAATTTTTTCATTTTTTTGTTTTGCCTCTCTGAATATTTTTTCAAAATCAGCATATTGATTAGGCGTATTTTTTTTGATTTCATTCATTGCATCTTCGGCATAGTTGTCTAAATTCATCACAATACACTGTAAAGCATAAGATTTATAAAGTGGTAATGAAAATTGCCTTCCTCTGATGCTTTCTACCAATATTTGATATGCTTTCAAATTATCTTTTTTGATGTTTTTATAAAATTCTACGGTGTTTAAAATCACATCAATATTATAAGGGGCGCTTGCAGCAGCATTCTTAAAATATTGTTCCGCTTCTTGTGTTTTACCTACATTTTGCAAAGCAACTGCTTTCAAAAAATCTTTTTTATATTTGTAATTACCTACCCATTCCATTTTTTCAATCTCATCAAGTACACGCGGTGAGGCATTACGCGCAAGCAAATAACGTAAATACGCATATTGTGCTGCCGAGTTGGTTGATTTATGTTTTGTTTTTGGATTTTTAAGGAAATCAAAATAATAAGAAGCGGTTTCATAGTCTTGTGATTCTAAACTTTGATTGACTAATTCAGTAGCTAATTTTATTTTATAATACTCATTTTTTATTTCATCAAAAATATTTTTTTTGATAGCTAATGGTAGTTTTTCTTTTTGATAATGTAAAAAATTATACCTATCAATATCGTCCACAATCTTGGCTGAATCACCCAATACTCTCAAAACTTTGACCGCTTGTTGTTTGGTTTCTGGTGAAATACTTTCTGATTCGATGACTTTGCTCCAAAGTGCCAATGCTTTTTCATTTTGTCCCATTTCGCTCAAAGCAATGGCTTGGTATAAAAGTGCTTGTGGATTTTCTAACTCAACCGCCTTCGCAAAATAAGTTTCTGCTGCAAAAAAATCACCTTGTTCTGCCAACCAAAGTCCTGCTATTGTATTAAAATAAGGTTCAGAATTGAGAATAGGCATCGAAATAACTGCTTGAATGCCTTTATCAATATCACCTTTATAATAATTTGTGAACGCATTGGCAAATTGTATTCTTGTGCCAAATTGTTTGCTTGCATCTTTGTTATCGTATTCTCTTAAAAATTTCAAAACAGAAGAATCTTGTGCATTTCTATTCAAAGCATAATTATATACGTAACCAAAACCTTTTTTACTAATTGATTTTTTCCATAATTGATTATCAAATTGTTCAAATTTTTGAGCATAATTATTATACAATGCAATTAAATTCATTTGTCCTACCAAATTATTCTTATCAATTTTTATTTCTTTCAATAATTCTTTGCCTTCTTTCACTACTTTTGAAGAAGCAAAATAAGCCACTAAATTTGCCTCAGGAATATCATCAGTTGCATACTTTTTTGCTTGTTTTAAAAAATGAAAAGTAGAGTCAGGTTTATTTTCGTTGGCGTACAAAAGCGCTAAATTATTAGCAATTTTTGCACTCTTTGGTAAATTATTACTACCCGACCTCAATAATAAAATTGCATCTTTTGGTCTTTCATCTTCTATCAATAATTTTGCTAATCGGAGATAAGTTTGTTCATTGGGAGTACGTAAAAGAGAGTTTTTTAGATAATTGACTTGGTCAGAAAAGTTTTTTTTCGTTGAAGACAAAGTAGCCAATCCATAAGAAGCACGTGGATTGATATAATCATTATAAAAAGAATGTTCATAATAATAATTTGCCATCTCAAAATCTCCATGAATAAAATAAACATCTGCCTTCAAATTACTCACTGATGCCAAAGAACGATAATATAATTTGTGTCCTGATGCCATTGATAAACCTATCATCATCGCCAATGCAAAGTATCTTGACCAAACAAAATCAAATGAAATACCTTCATACATTACTTTGTGAGCAGGCTGGCTATCACGCATCAAAGGTGGGAAATTGAATATCAAATAACCATAAAAAGTAAGCCCAAAACCTAAATAAGCATACAAAATAAATTCCTTTAAAGACAAAATAAAAGATTCATTTCCTAAATAAAAAGAAAAATTAAGCATCCAAAATGAAATGATACCTAATAAAATATATAAAAATGCACCTGTGGTTTTGAAATCAAAAAACATAGTGTAAATAGGTGCTTTTAAACGAAATCCCCAAACACCCAAAACAGAAGAAACAGCAAAAAATACCAAAATATCAACCAAAAAAATATCTAATTTTAGGTAACCTGTAAAATCAAAATATAAGAATAATAAATTAAACCAATAAATAGCTGTCAATATACTAAAATGTGTAATATTCTGCCCGCTTGCTTGTGCATTGTATTTTACTAATAAATAAAAAAAACTTCTTACAATCTCTAATGCAGTCAAAATAACAAAAAAAGCAGTCAAAATAATAGGTAACCACATTCCATTGACTATCAAAAATAAAAAGGGAAATTTCACACTCGTACTATTGCCAATAAAAAAGCTAAGACCTATCAATGCAACCAAAAATGTAATAAAACGAACACCCAAATTTGGTTTTGTGATATAAGACTGAAACAGATAACTAATGCCTCCAATAACAAATGTAACGACAAAAAACAATATATTTTCAGGCAATACTCTTAATAAATTGAGATTGATACCACTCAACCAAAAAATAAAAATCCCCATACCTATCGCATAAGGTATAAATTTCATCTCACTTACAACTGCTAAAAGTCCAGCTAAAACAATTATCAAAACAATGCCAAAATAATAATAATATTGTTTATTGAGTTGCAAAGCTTCTACATCATAAAAAATTTTTTGGCTAAACATTTCGCCCTCAATAGGAATATTAAACATACCCAAAGTTATTTCTCCAAAAGAATATTTTAAAATCTGCGTAATATCTTGTGTAATAAATGGAATTACATTGTCTAAACCCATATTGTAAGTATAAACAACAAGAATAATATTGAAAAAGAAAAATAATAACAAAGCAACGTACACGATTTGTGTTGTTTTGTGCCATTCACGCCAAAAGAAAAGAGAAGACATATAAAAATAAGTGTTTTTGAATAAAATATGCTTGCAAAGATAGATAAAAAATTGAATATATTAGTAAAATTGATATGATTTTATTGATTTTAAGGAATTTATTGGGAATTACAGAAATTTCTAAAATATATTGTTTAGCTGTTTTTTATGTAAAAAGGTGGCATTTATGCCACCTCAAATGTTTTTCTTGAAAAATTCCAAAGTTCAGAGTATTAACGATACATACTTTCTCTTAATGCTTTGATTTGTTCATCTTCGAGGTATTCGTTATAAGTCATACGGCGGTCAATTGTTCCTTTTGGTGTGATTTCAATGATGCGTGTAGCAACTGTCTGTACAAACTCTCTATCGTGTGAGCTAAATAAAATAGAGCCTTTGAAATCTTTTAAAGCATTATTAAAAGCAATAATTGATTCCAAATCTAAGTGATTGGTAGGTTCATCTAATATTAAAACGTTGGCTTGCAACAACATCATTCTCGAAGTCATACATCTCATTTTTTCTCCTCCTGATAATACATTTGCTTTTTTGAGTGATTCTTCGCCTGAGAATAGCATTCTACCTAAAAAACCTCTGATATAAGTTTCATCTTTTTCTACTGAATATTGTCTTAACCAATCTACTAAATTCAAATCAGTTTCAAAATATTGACTATTATCCATTGGTAAATAGGCTTTTGTGATAGTAATTCCCCATTTGATAGAGCCACTGTTAGCATTCAATTCTCCATTGATAAGTTGATAAAAACTATTTATAGCCAAACTATCTTTTGAGATAATGGCAATTTTATCACCTTTATCAATATTGATATTAATATCATCAAATAATAAAGTACCATCATTAGAAATATAACTTAATTTTTCAGTAATCAAAATTTGGTCGCCTGCTTCTCTTTCTTGTTGAAATATAATACCGGGATACCTTCTGTTTGAAGGTTTAATTTCTTCTATATTTAATTTTTCAATCATTTTTTTTCGGCTTGTTGCTTGTTTTGATTTGGCAACATTGGCACTAAAACGAGCGATAAATTCGAGTAATTCTTTCTTTTTTTCTTCACTTTTTTTGTTTTGGTCTGCCCTTTGTCTTGCTGCTAATTGACTTGATTCATACCAAAAAGTATAATTTCCTGAATAGATTTGTAATTTTCCAAAATCAATATCAACTACGTGAGTACAAACGGCATCTAAAAAATGCCTATCGTGAGAGACAACCAAGACGGTATTTTTAAATTCTGCTAAAAAATCTTCTAACCATGAAATAGTATCTACATCTAAATCATTGGTAGGCTCATCTAATAACAATACATCAGGATTACCAAAAAGTGCTTGTGCCAATAATACTTTTACCTTTTCGGGAGCATTCAAATCAGCCACCAATTTATTGTGTTTTTCTTCTTTAATTCCCAATGCAGAGAGGATTCCTGCTGCATCACTTTCGGCAGTCCAACCATTGAGTTCAGCAAATTCTCCTTCCAAATCAGAGGCACGAATGCCATCTGCTTCACTAAAATCAGGTTTTGCATAGATAGCATCTTTTTCTTGCATTACTTTCCATAATTGTTGGTGTCCCATCATTACGGTTGATAATACTTCTATATCATTGTATTCGTAATGATTTTGTTTCAAAACCGCCATACGCGCACCCTTTGGCATATTTACATTGCCTGTATTCGATTCAATTTCTCCTGAGAGAATTTTTAAAAAAGTAGATTTCCCTGCACCATTCGCCCCAATTACTCCATAACAATTACCTGCTGTAAATTTGATGTTTACATCTTCAAACAAAATGCGTTTTCCGTAACGCAAAGAAACATTATCAACTGAAATCATAGTTTTTGATAGCCTTAAAAAGCAATAAATAAAAAATAATGGTGCAAATATAGCAAAAAAAGAGTTTTTTAGAGCAATTACTAAAAAAAAAATATTTATTCTATTGATTATATTTTGATTTGAAAATAGTATCTTTGCACAATCAATCAAAAAATAAATTGTAATTTTTAAAATATGAACGGAAATTTTAAAATTCCTGTGGCGAAAAACGAACCCGTTTTGAACTATGCCCCACAAAGCCCTGAAAGAATTGCCTTAGAAAAAGCAGTCAAAGCAATGAAATCGCAAACGATAGATATTCCTATGTACATTGGCGGAGAAAAAATCACAACAGAAAATAAAATCAGCATTTCTCCTCCTTATGAACATCAACATACATTAGGTTATTTTTCAGAAGGTGACAGCACACACGTCGAGCAAGCAATTCAAGCGGCATTGAACGCAAAACCACAGTGGGAAAATTTATCTTTTGAAAATAGAGCCTCTATTTTTTTGAAAGCAGCTGATTTAATTGCAGGTAAATATAGACCAATTATCAATGGTGCAACAATGTTAGGACAATCTAAAAATGCTTATCAAGCTGAAATTGATGCCGCATGTGAATTTGCTGATTTTTTACGTTTTAACGTGCAATTTGCCAACGATATTTATTCACAACAACCTGAATCTTCGCCTACGGTTTGGAATCGATTAGAATACAGAGCATTAGAAGGTTTTGTGTTTGCTATCACTCCTTTTAATTTTACAGCAATAGCAGGTAATTTACCAGCCGCACCAGCTTTGATGGGTAATACAATCGTTTGGAAACCCGCTTATACGCAAGTTTATTCTGCAAAAGTAATTATGGATATTTTTGAAGAAGCAGGCTTACCCGCAGGTGTTATTAATTTGATTTTTGTTGATGGGCAAGTGGCAGGTGATATTGTATTTAAACACAAGTATTTTGCAGGTTTACACTTTACAGGAAGTACAGCCGTTTTCAAAAAATTATGGAAAGAAATTGCTTTTAATTTGGATACATACAAAAGTTATCCAAGAATTGTAGGAGAAACGGGCGGAAAAGATTTTGTATTGGCACATAAATCTGCCAATGTTGATGAAATAGTTACAGGTTTAATTCGTGGTGCTTTTGAGTTTCAAGGACAAAAATGCTCCGCTGCTTCGCGTGCTTATATTCCTTCGATATTATGGGAAGATGTAAAAGCAGGTTTACAAAAACATTTAGCAGAGATAAAAACAGGAACTCCCGAAGATTTTTCTAATTTTGTTAATGCGGTAATTGATGAAAAAGCATTTGATAAAATTGTGCGTTATATTGATGAAGCAAAAAATACCACAGGAAATACATTGATTGCAGGTGGAAAATATGATAAATCAGTAGGTTATTTTATTGAACCAACGATTTTTGAAGTGAAAGACCCTTTGACTACAATTATGGTGGAAGAAATTTTTGGACCTGTATTGGCAATTTATGTCTATAACGCTGAAAATTTTGATGATGTTTTGACTTTAATAGATGAGAGTTGTGAATATGCTTTGACAGGTGCAATTTTTTCACAAGATAGATATGCTTTGGAATATGCAAGTAAAAAATTAGTCAATGCTGCAGGAAATATGTATTATAATGACAAACCGACAGGTGCAGTAGTTGGGCAACAACCTTTTGGAGGTGCAAGAGGCTCAGGTACGAATGACAAAGCAGGTTCTTATCTTAATTTATTACGTTGGGTTTCTCCACGCAATATTAAAGATGTACAAATTTCTCCTACAAATTATCGTTATCCTTTTTTAGAAAAGTAAAATAAAAATTTTCGAGCAAACAAAAAAACCTTTCTTCAAAAAAGAAAGGTTTTTTAACACAACAAAATTTTAATCTTAAAAATTATATTTTCATTTCAAAACAAATATATAAATCAAAACTAAAAAGACTATAAAAAAGACATTTTTTGAACCATTCCATTTTCTATTTCATAAACAACAATAGATTTTTGGACTTTGCCTTTCACTCTTTCTACGTTGATTTCTTCAACTACGTGGTTATTTTGTATCTTTCTACTTAATAATTCACATTTAAAGTTAGGAGTGGTTTCAAAAAAATGCTTGTATGCTTTTCTTAAATTATCTTTTCCTTTGTATAAAACCTTATTAGGAAAAAGAGAAACTTCGACATCATTGCTGAAATAAGCAATAAAACCATCAATATTACGGTTTGAATAGGCATCAAAAATTCTTTCTGCTACCATTTCAGCAGGCATATCAGGAGTTGCACAAGTCGCAACTGCAACTGAGGAATGATTTTGATTGGTGAGGTTGGTAGTAGCCATTGCTAAAACAACACTCAAGGTAAACACTGATAAAAAATTCATAATAAAAAAATTTAAAAAGGTTATATGGTAACTTTCTAATAACAAGACAACTATTTTGATAACAAGGTTGCACGTAAATATTATTTTTTTTCAAAACTATTTTATACATAATACTATGTAAAACCTATTAGTAATTATATAAAAAAACATAGAACAGAAATATTTTTTTTTCTATGTGAATTTGAAGTTTTATTTGCTTCCTACAAGTAAGTAGAATCAAACAAAAAAATATTACATTAATGAATGTTAAAAAAAGTTAAACAAAAAAAGGTTGGTACTTCATCACTGATAGTACAAACCTTTTTCTTTTAAAAAAATCTTTATTATTGGTTAGAATTTTTAAAAAGAATGCTAAATTTCAAAAAAATTATTCTAAAAAATGAGTAAAAGTATCGCCACGAAGTCCTAATCGTAATGTTTCTAACGGAATTACCTCATTAGTTGCAATATTTCCTAAATTCACATTCGCTCCTAACATTTTAATAAACCAAACTTGTTGCGATTTTTGAGGTGCTTCCCAAATAATATCATCAGAAGGCACAGAACGTACAATTTCTTTAATCAATCCTTGACGCACTTCTCCTGAATCTCTAAAAAGCCCTACATTTCCTGCTTCCCTTGCTTCTCCAATTACTTTCCAAGCACCTGCGGCTAACTCTTTGTTCATTAATTCTATCCACTCATAAGGAGCCAATATTTTTTCAGCATCTTTTGAGCCAACTTCTGAAAGTACTCTTGTTTGTTTTGCTAATAATTCGATATATTTACATTTTTCGTCATGGTTTAATTCGATAGAACCATCAGAAACTTCACACAAAGGCATTTGATATTTGTCTAAAACGGCTCTATAATCATCAATTTGACCTCTTATCAAAAAGGCTTCAAACAAAGTTCCACCAAAATAAAAAGGTATTTTTGCTTCACGATAAATCGCTAATTTTTTTTTGAGGTGTGGTGAAACATAAGAAGTTGCCCAACCTAATTTTATCATATCAATATATTCGCCCGAAGATTCTATCAAATCTTCTGCTTCACGCGTGCTAAGTCCTTTGTCCATCACCATTGTCAGTCCTTTTTGGCGTGGTTTTTCATCTCTTTCAGGGAGATTTTTAAGATAATAATTTTTCTCTTCCATTTTTAAAATAAACAATGATTGTATTTTCCTTATCAAATTGCAATATTAGTCTATTTTTAGAAAATATCGTAATATTTTTAAAAAATAGATTGTTAAAAATAACTATTATCATTTTTTTATTGTAATTTTCAAAGTTATTATTAGATTTATTTGGAATTTGGACATAATGTATCATCAATAAAAAATCATTAAAAATCAATGCTCAAAAAAAATGATGTGTATAAAAAATACAAAAAAAATGATTATAGAACCTAATTTTTTATTTATCTTTGCAAAAAAATTATTAAAAAATTAAGTTCTACTCAATTTTATACGATTTTTTCTATTGAGCAATTGTAGTACACACTTTCAATGTGTGGACACACTAAAAGTGTGTACTACAATTTTTATTTATCTTTGCAAAAAAAAAATCCTTAAAAAATTATAAATACAATGAAAAAAATAACATATTTGATGACAATAAGTATTTTCTTATTTTCTTATGCTTTGATTGCACAACAAAAAGACGAAAAAAAAGAGACAGGTAAAGAAGAATTTAGAATCGTAAAAACAGACACAGTCGGTTATCCACTCATCAAAACAAGTGTTGAAATGATTAGTAAAGTGCAACCTATCAAAGGTGATTTTATTATTCAAGATGAAGCGGGCAACAAAGCAAATATTGTTACATTTGAAAAAAAAGGAGAAGAAGGAAAAACAGCCACTGCAAGTAGATTGATTTACTTTTTGTTAGATGCTTCTGCCTACACAAGCGGAACGCCTATTACCACTATCAAAAATTCATTGAAAGAATCTTTTTATGGTGGATTAAACAAAGAAAGTGACTTGATAAATGTTGGTTATTTTGGACATGATAATAAAATTAAAAATTTAGAAAGAGATTTTAGTTCTAATTATGATAACTTTGCTTCTGATATTAATAGTATTGTTGCTTCTTTGGATACAACAGGAAAATTACCTGATGCTAATAAGGCAATTTATGATGCAATAGATTATTTTAGACAAAGCGGCAAAGATGGACAAAAAATATTAATTGTTATTTCAGGGGCAATCAACAAAGAAAGAACCGCTTACAAACGTGATAATATTATTGATAGAGCCAAAAAAGTTGGAGTAAATATTTATACAATTAACTATAAAATAGATAAATTTGAAGAAAAATTTTCTCCCGATGATTTGAGAGTAATTAGTGATAAAACTGATGCAGAATCTAAAAATGTAACAGAATCAACTGAAATAAAAAATGCGTTAGAGGAGTTTTTAAAATCAGGACGCACAAGTACATCTGCTGAAGAAGCAACACTTCGTTACGAAATTAGTTTTGAAGTACCTGCTGTGAAAGACGGTGCAGAACATTCTTTTAAAATTATTTACAAAGGACAAGAACAAAT
>RDZP01000212.1 GCA_004294005.1 Cytophagia bacterium | reverse complement strand
GATAAACTTTTATTGAATATCTTACCTTTGGAAACTGCCAATGAACTCAAAGAACAAGGTTTTGCCACGCCAAAACATTACGAATTGATAACTGTACTTTTTACAGATTTCAAAGGCTTTACCAATATCGCCGAAAAAATGACTCCAACGGAAGTAATAGAAAACTTAAATACTTGTTTTTATGCTTTAGATTTGATTTGTGATAAATATAATTTAGAAAAAATAAAAACGATTGGCGATTCGTATATGTGTGCGGGTGGTTTGCCTGTTGCTAACACAAGCAATCCTGTTGATACCGTTTTGGCGGGGCTTGAAATGCAAGCATTTATGGCAAAATGGAAAGCAGAAAAAGAAGCACAAGGCTTGCCTGCGTGGGAATTGCGTTTGGGTATTCATTCAGGGGAAGCAGTAGCAGGGGTGGTAGGTAAAAATAAATTTGCTTATGATATTTGGGGCGATACGGTAAATCTTGCCTCACGTATGGAAAGCAGTGGAGAAGTAGGCAAAGTGAATATTTCTGAAACTACTTATCACTTAGTAAAACATCAATTTCAATGTAGTTACAGAGGCGAAGTAAAAGCCAAAAACAAAGGCGAAGTAAAAATGTATTTTGTGGAAAAGGAAATTCAATAAAAAAATGTAAATTTGTATCAATTAAAATTTTAACTATATGAAACCTTTTGAAAAGTGGAAAACCGAAGAAGTAGAAATTACTTTTGGCGTTAAATTTTTGCGTGTAATGCTTTTATGCCACAGATAAAGATGATTTAAAGCAAATTATCAACGTATTGCAATACGTAAAAGCACATATAGAAAGAAATGTATAAACTTTTTTTAGTCATTGTTTTTGTATTCAAATCAATAAAAATAAAATATTGAAAAGATAGTTTTTGTTATAAACACCTAAAAATATAGATTTTTGAATACTATCAAATCATTCAAAAATCTACGTTTTTTTAATTATTCATTCACTAATTTTAATAATTCGTCTTTTCTTTCCATTGTCGCATAATAACCAATTTCATAAATGAGCCTTGCTTTATCCCAACGAAAAGCGGCGTGTTTTGCTAATTCGATAGGTTCTATTACCAAATCGCAATCTTTGAAATGATTACGTGAATTATTATGTATTGCCAATGTAAAACATCTTTCAAAAATATCTTTTCCATTTTTTAAAGAGTGATTTTTATCGAATGGATTGACGTGAACGCCTATTTTTTTGTCGCAATTTTCTAAAGGTTTTGTAATCATTCCATTTAATAATCC
>RDZP01000031.1 GCA_004294005.1 Cytophagia bacterium | reverse complement strand
CTTCTTTTGTACCATTATAGTCAGCAGTATAATAATCTTGACACCATTCCCATACATTCCCATGCATATCATACAAACCCCAAGCATTCGGTGGAAAACTACCTACTTCTGTTGTGCCTCCACGAAAAATACCTTTTGCATTACCATTATAAGGATAATCGCCATGATAATTGGCTTGTGATGTAGTCAAATTAGCACCCGTAAAAAATGGAGTAGTCGTTCCTGCTCTGCACGCATATTCCCACTCCGCCTCCGTAGGCAAACGATAGGTTTTGCCCGTAGTCTTAGAAAGCCAAGCACAATAAGCAATCGCATCTTCCCAACTTACATTCACGATAGGATGACGTTTGTTTTTCCAATTAGGATTAAAATCAGGAGCATCAGGCATTTTTGTTTTCGTAGCACTACAATATTTTTCATATTCCTCTACCGTTAGTTCGTATTTACTCATATAAAAACTACTCACACTTACGCTGTGTTGTTTTTCATCATTTTCTCTATCTACTTCGCTTTCTGGGCTACCCATTAAAAAAGTACCGCCTTTGATAAGCACCATATTGTTATCGGTGATGGGCGTTTCGTGTTTGTTAATAATGCCATTTTCAGCATAACAGAGCGTTTGGCAATTATCGCAAGTGAACTTAATCGATTTATAAAGCGGAATTTTCCATAGTTTTTGACAATTAGGGCAATTTACGGCAGTTTTTGCTGTATTTCTTTCGCTTTCTAAGGTTGTTATTTTTTGGTTTAAGGTTTTGATAATGCTTTCTTTGTCAGTAAGCAGTCGATTTTGATTGTTGGTTTCTTGTATTTTTTTTGAAATATCTTGTTTTATTTTTTCAATTTCATTATTTTTTTCTTTTATTTTTTGGTTGAGTGTGTCTATTTGTTGTGTATTTTGGTTATTTTGTTCGAGTTGTTTTTTATAAATAGTGATATTACTTTCTAAGCCATTGATTTTTTCATTCAATGATTTGATAGTAGTTGTTTTTTCAGTAATCAATCGGTTTTGGTTATCGATTTGTTGTTTTAGTTTTTCAATTTCATTTTTAAATTGTAAGATTTGCGTTTCATTTTCTTTTATTTTTTGGTTGAGTGTGGTTATTTGTTCTGTGTTTTGTGTTTGTGTTTTAAGTTTTTCAATTTGTTCTTTTTGAATGATTATTTTTTCTTCTAATTGATGTTTTTTATCTTGTAAGTCTTCAATTTTTGATTCTAAACTAATAATATTTCGATTAAAAATAATATTTTTATTTTCCAATCGAGTATATTTTTCGATAGATTGTTTATTATTTTCTTCTAAAATATCATTTTCGTGTTGAAGTTGTTTGATGTCTGCATTTAATTTTTGTATTTTCTCTTCTTCAGGTGATATTTTTCCAAATATTTTGAGAATATCATCAAAAATATGAGCTTGTGTAATACTAACATCAAAAGGAATTAAATCATCGTTATAATCTTTTCCTTTCAAAACGAAAAAAGGTTTTTTAATTCTATTGAGTTTGTGTATTTTGTGATAAAAAATCTGATATTCATCTTTTACCCATTCAGAAATATAGGAATTAGGCGTACAATGTAAAACAAAACAATCACTATTTTTAAGTGCATGATTGATTTTATCTACATAATTCCCAGCACTTTTTTTCAATTCATCATCAGAAAAGAATACAGAAAGTCCACTTTTTCTAAGTTTTTGGACATAGTTAGTGGCTTCTTCTATATCAACAGAAGAAAAACTAAAAAAAATATTGTAACTTTTGGGAGGTTCTATTTTAAATTTTGTTTTAGCAATTTCGTTGATATATACCTGCATGCGTACCTCAAAATCAGAAAAATATCTTCCCGAAGTAAATTCTGCTTTAAAATTTGCTATTTCTGTTGTATTGATATTGTAACTACTAATTTTATCAAAAACTTCAGGCATTCTTGGCGTTCCACCTTGAATAAGTTTAATAATTTCCTCTGCTTGTTCTTTTGTGAGCATATCTTTTCTCTGATTTTAAAAATATCTGCAAATATAAAAATAAAAAAGAAATTAAAAAAAAAAAAAATGATAATAATTTTAATTCATTTGCTTTTGGTTGCCTCTTTTGCCAAGCACTTATTAACAAAATAATTGAGCATATTTTTAAAAATGGCACACTAATTGAATTTTTTTGCTAATAAATAAATTTTTAACTTAAAATCTAAATATTTTCTATGAAAAAAGTATTTGTAACCATTTTGACATTTGCTTTGTGTTTTGGTATAATATCAGCACAAGACGAAAAAAAAGAAGAAAAGAAAGAAGAAAAAACCAATGCAGGTGCTTCTCTCGAATCAAATGAAGGCGTGCCTATTCTCCCTGAAGAAGGTGAGTTTGGATTAGGTATTTCTGCTAATCCATTTTTTAATTATTTGGGTAATTTTTTCAACCAAGCAGGCAATAACCAAGCACCTACCAATAGTTTTACACAAAATCCATTCAATAATTTAGCATTGTTCGGAAAATATGTAAAAGATGAAAATACTTTTTACAGAGGACGTTTTCAACTCAATATCGGCTCTGTAAGTGATAAAAATGCAGTAGTTAAAAATGAACTTCCTGCTCCTTCTACGCCTAATTATGTAACTGATAGTCGTAATTCATCTAATGTAGGTATTTTATTGGCATTTGGTATCGAAAAACGCAGAGGTGCAGGACGTTTACAAGGTTTTTATGGTGGTGAATTTTTGATTGGTTATGCTTCAAACAGCCAAAAATATTCTTATGGCAATGATATGACCGCACAATTTCAGGCACCTATTTCTACTACTGATTTTAATTCATTTAGTTCTGCTGCTTCTGCTGCTCGTCTAAAAGAAGTGAAATTTGGCAATAAATTTATGGTTGGATTGCGTGGCTTTGTAGGTGTAGAATATTTTTTCGCTCCTAAAATGTCTATTGGTGCAGAATTTGGCTATGCTTTTACAGTAGTAACCGCAGGAAAAGGTAGCACAACTACACAAGTTTTTGATTTACCTTCTAATGCAGCCAAAGATGTAAAAGCGGATACTTATGATGCTAATTATAACAAATTACAATTAGGTATTGGATTAGATAATTTGAATGGTAATATTAATTTATTGTTCTATTTCTAAAAAAGGTTGTTAAGACAACAGCATAATAAAATTATACAGAAAGAACTATTTTTTAGCTATTGTTGTTATCAACAATAGCTAAAAATATTTTGAATTACCTTAAAAAAACTAAAAAAGATGTCAGTAAATAAAAAAGATTTGGGTGCATTACCAAGAGTTATCCTTCCTTTGTTGATTTTAGGTGGAATTGCTTATGTTGTTTTTAATCCGTCCGTTTTTAAATCTTGGCAAGTGCCTGCTGTTATCAAAGATATGGGCATCAGCGGCTCTACAATGCCAAAAGGTATGCTTTCTTGGTCTGAATTAGAAAAACAAAAACGTTACACTGATTTAGATGAAGCACTCAAAAACCCTATGGAAGTCAAAATTTTAGATTTATCAGGACAAAATCTCAAAAAATTTCCTGTTGATATTGCTCTATTGACCAATTTACAAATATTAGATTTACAAAATAATCGCCTTGAAGAGATTCCTAATAATATCCAAACACTCAACAAACTACAATATTTATACCTTCGAAAAAATCAACTAACAAAACTTACGCCACGTATAGGCAATTTGACTTTTTTGAAACATTTAGATTTGAGTGGCAATCAATTAGCAGTATTATTTCAAGAAATTGGTAATATTACTGAATTACAAGAATTGGATATTACTGATAACAAAATTATTCGTTTGCCTGATGAACTTGCCAAATTGAAACACCTCAAAATATTGAGGACAGGCAACAACTCATTGAGTGAATTACCAAAAATCGTTGCACAATTAGACAGCCTCGAAACCTTTGATATTAGCCGCAATACTTCGTTAGAAATTAGACCTTCTTTGATTTTGATAGGCAAAATGAAAAGTTTAAGACGTTTGGAAATGAAAAATATGGGCATTGTCCACGTGCCTAATGCTATTGGTAGCCTAAAAAATATTAGAAATCTTAATTTTCAAGGCAATAAATTAACAGCCAATGAGCAAAAAGAATTTAAAAAAACATTGCCTGATGTTGATGTAGATTTTTAAAGATACTAATAACTGCAGAAATCTTCAAAAAAATGTTCAATTATGTATAATGGTGGCATTTATGCCACCTTCTACAAAGTATTTTAGAGATTGATGAAGTTATCAGCATCAACTAAAATCACTTAACCTCAAAAAAATTACCATTTATTATTAAAAATTAATTTCGGTTCTTCTAACATTTATACAAATAAAATTTTACAAAAATAGAAAAAATCCGTTCAAATCCGTAAAATCCGCGTTATCCGCGTGCCTCCTGCTATAAATTTCCGTATAAAGTTTAGTAGAACCAAATTGATTTCTTAATTATTTTTAGCCATCAAAGCAAACATCCAAGTTTTATCATTTTTATGGTCATCTGGCATTTGTCCTAATTGCCAATTTTGAGCGGTAGTTTCCCAAAAAAAATATTTTTTTCCTTGATAACTCAAAGAAGTACCTTGTGTAGGCAAGTGTAAACCTAACATCGAATGTGATTTAGAGTTCAAAATGGCTACATCATAACCAAAACGCTTCAAAATTGTAAAAGCAAGCACTGTTCTTGTATCACAATCACCTTTTTTGTTGTATAAAAATTCTATTGGACTTTGTAATCCAAATTTTATATTCTCAACATAAGGTTTATTTTCATTTAAGTAACCTGCTGCAAATCCGCCACCTTTCTTTGCTTCTTTGGCAGTTTTGTCAAGGACTAAAACATAAGGAATGCTTTGAATAAACGTAACAATCATTTCTGCAAATTCTTCTTGGTTTAATTTTTTATTTTTTTTGATATTCTCAAAAGTTTTAAAAATACCAGCCATTTTTGGAGAACAGAATTTGACTAATTGTCCATAAAGATTTTTATAATATTGCTGGTCATCACCTGTATAGACCACGTTTAGATTTTCTCTGAATGTAGATGCCTTACAAGCATTTTGATTTTTGACAGCAATTTTTGCCAAATATTGATGCAACGCTTGCAAATCTTTCCAAGACTGATTATATTTCGAATCAGGGACATCGCAATTAGGGTCTATTTCTTTGTTTTTTTCTTCAGTTTTTTGTTTATTTCTACCTTTATTGTTCTCTGTATCTTCGTTTGTATTTTGTGTTTGATTATCTTCCTCTTTTTGTATATTTTTTCTATCATTTTCATTTTCTTGATGATTTTCTAAGGTAGGAAATTGATTGAAAATTGCTTCAAAAGCAGGTTCAAGGATAGGTTTTAAAAAATCTTGGTACAATGGCGAATCACCAAAAAAAACTCTTACTACAATTAAAACAATCACCAATCTAAAACTCCATTTGATTATGTTTCCTATTAATTTTATCATAAAGTATTTGTATTTTTTTAGTATGATTTTAGTTCATCAATTATTTTGCAAATATACTTCTTTTTTGATAAATATAAATGTTTTAGATTATTTTTTTAGTTTTTTTAATTTGTCTAAAAAGAAAATAAAAAAGTTTTTTTGTTACTATTTTTACCAAAAAATCAAAAATAAATCATTTTATCAATAAAAAATAGCACTTTTTAATAATATAATCAATAGCAAAAAAAAATAATTTTGTTAAAATAGAAAAAATTTTGATAATTGGTAAATGTAATTTAATTTTGGCAAAAGTTTTGAAATAAAACTATATAAAACAATAATTATTCCTATGAGAAACGCTACAAAAATATTTTTCTTTTGTTTATTTATTTTGATAATTGTTTATGCAATGAAACAAGTTGAAAACAATACAGAAGGTATTGAACAACAAGCTATCCCGATTATCCCAATTCAAAAAAATAATCCTGCAGGAACAATGCCTCCTGCTTGGTATCCACCTTTTTATACATCTACTGTCTCGAATATAAAATTAACAGACAAAGAAAATCTGGCTTTCGTCTATACAGGTTCACAAACCAATACTTTAGATAAATTTCAAGTCATCAATGTCAGTGATAAAAAAATAAACTTACGCACTCAAGATGGAAGTCTTTTGATGGTACAAGAGGCAAAAAATACACAAGGCGAGTGGCAAGCCATCGAATATTGGCAATGGGATTGGGGAATGAAAGAGCCTATTTTTGAAACAATTAGTTTATTACCTCAAAAAAATCTAAATTTTGTTGCCCCTAAATACTCAGGAAGTTTCAAAACAAAAATGCGTTTTAAACTCAAATCAACAGAAACAAACGACAACCAAGAGTTTTATTATTCTGATACATTTGAAATGAGTGTCAATCCTTCTCAATTTAATCTCAACACGCAAAAAGTGAAAGGAAATGCTGAGATTTGGAAATAAAAATATGAAAAAAACACTCAAAAAAATAGTTTACTTTTTACTATTTACCTTTTTATTGTGCTGTATTCTACCTTATTTATTCCCTTTGTCTTCTTTGAATCTTGCCACGATTATCGAAAAAAATCCTACTAAGAAATGGGGAAATATTGATGACATTCTTTTGCATTATCAATATTTACCAACAAAAAACAAAACAAAAAAAGGAAATATTTTACTTGTGCATGGTTTTTCAGGCTCTACTTTCTCGTGGCGAAAAAATACAGATTCTTTACAAAACAACGGTTATGATGTGATAATGGTTGATTTACCTTGTTTTGGATTGAGTGATAGAACAAAAATGAAAAATCATTCGCCTGACGAAAGAGCAAAATTATTGATTCGTTTCTTAAAAAAATATTTTCCTGATAATCAACAATACATTTTATTTGGACACTCAATGGGGGCAAGTGTCGTTTTGGCAATGGCACAACAAATGCCTGATGCCGTCACTAAAGTTTTTTTGGTTGACGGAGCCGAACTCAGATTTGGCAAAAAAACTTGGGGAACTTATTTTGCTTTAATGGCAATTTCTTTTCCACCTGTAGAACGCTGGATTGCCGTAATTGCAGAATATTTTTTTTATACACCTTCTTATTTTCAAAATATTTTAGATTCAGCCTATCAACAAAAAGCATCATTAGAAGCAGCAGAAGGCTACCTTTTTCCATTCAAAATTGAAGGTACAACACAAGCAATTTTGAGGTCATTTAGGTATGCACGCAATAAAAATGAAACAGATGACTTCTCCAATCACAAAGCAAATATTTATATGATTTGGGGACGAAAAGATACTTGGGTGCCAATCAAAAATGCAGAAAATTTTATCAAAAAATATCCAAAAACACAATTATTTACTTTTGAAGACGCAGGGCATAACCCAATGGAAACGCATCATAAAGAATTTAATCAGTTGATAATCAAATTATTAAATCAATAATAAAAATGAATTTCTTAGGTTATCACGAACAGCAATTTGAAAAAGGAGAAGACGCTTTTCCTACATTGATGGCATTCGATAATCAACTTACTTGGCTTGGTGTATATGACGGATTAGGCGGAAGTGGCTCAAAATTATACACAATCATAGAAAAAAACGAAGAAGTAAAAATTCAAACAGGTGCTTATTTAGCCTCGCGAAAAATCAAAGAAGCAGTTGAATGTTTTTTGGAAATACATCAAAATATTTTTAATATAGAAGACTTTTGTCTTTGTCTCAAAGAAGTGCTGCAAGTATTTTTAGCACAATTCAAAGAAAATTCTTCCACTATCAAAAGTAAATTGTTAAAATCATTGCCTACAACTTTGTGTCTGGTCAGTTGGGAAAATACTAAAGAACAAACAATAGCGTTACAAACTTTTAATGCGGGCGACTCCCGTGTGTATGTTTTCACACCTCAAAAATGCCAAATTTTGACCAAAGATGATTTAGAAGATAATTTAGATGCTTTCGAAAATTTGAGAATAGAAGGAAATATCAGTAATTGTATCAGTGCAGATAGCAATTTTTTTATTACCCAAAAAAATTATACAATAGAAAAACCTGCTTTGATATTAGTAGCAACTGACGGCGTTTTTCATTATTTTGAAACGCCTATGCACTTCGAGTATTTCTTTTTACAAACTTTAATCAATACAAAAAGCGATGAAAAATCTTGGGAATCAATTTTATTAGCAACCTTGATTCAATATTCGAGTGATGATATTAGTTTTGCCATTTCGGCGGTAGGTTTCAAAGATTTTTTTCATTTACAAAATACTTTTTATAGTCGTTATCAATTTTTATATGAAAATTTTATTGAACCTCTCGAAAAAAAACAAACAACTGCAGAAAATCTATGGCATAAATACCAAGAAATCAATCATTAAAAAGTAAAAATTAAATAAAATCAATCATTAAAAAATAAAGTAATTTTGGGCGATTACGGGCTATCGTGCAAGGCACAGAGCCAAAAAGAGAGAAAAAACTCGCAAAGCCTCGTTTTTCTCTCTTTTGTCTCTGCAATACTGCTTCTATCCCTATCGCGAGATACAAAAAATTCAATCATTATCAATCATCAAAAAAAATGAAAATAACACTCATTGGATACGGAAAAATGGGAAAAGTAATCGAGAGTATTGCTTTAGAACGCGGACATAGCATTACTTATAAAATTGGATTAGATAACCTTAGTGAATTAGAACAAATCAATACAGAAAATACTGATGTTGTAATAGAATTTACACAACCTGAAAGTGCTGTTCAAAATATCTTGACTTGTTTTGATAAACAAATTCCAGTTATTTGTGGCACAACAGGCTGGTTGGGTGAATGGGAAAAAGTCAAAAAAATATGTGATGAAAAAAATGGGACACTTTTTTATGCGTCTAATTTTAGTTTAGGAGTCAATCTTTTTTTTAATTTGAATCAATATTTAGCACAGCTAATGAATAATTTTTCAAATTATGATAGTTATATGGAGGAAATTCATCACACAGAAAAAAAAGATGCTCCAAGTGGAACAGCCATTACTTTGGCAGAAGGCATGATAGAAAAATCAACACAAAAAACAAATTGGACAAAAGGAAAAAGTGATAATAAAGATGATTTGTCTATCATTTCGTTGCGTGAACCTAATGTACCGGGTACGCATAGCATTTTTTATTCTTCGGAAGAGGATACTATTGAAATCAAACATACTGCGCACTCTCGAAAAGGTTTTGCATTAGGAGCAGTGATAGCAGCAGAGTTTTCACAAAGTAAAAAAGGAATTATTACTATGAAAAATCTATTAGGGTTATAAAAATAATCAACTTTGACAATTATTTAACATCAATTTTAAACCAAAATAGATTTGTTATTTGTTGTAATTTTAAATTAACTTCAAAACAATATGAAAATAGGAATTGTTTGTTATCCTACTTTTGGTGGAAGTGGTGTTGTAGCAACAGAGTTAGGCAAAGCCTTAGCACAAAAAGGGCATCAAATTCATTTTATTACCTACACACAACCTGTTCGGTTGAATTTTTTTAATGAAAATTTATTTTTTCACGCTGTTTATGTTCCCACTTATCCACTTTTTCAGCAATATCCTCCTTATGAACTGGCTTTAGCAAGCAAAATGGTAGATGTTGTTTTACACGAAAAATTAGATATTCTTCATGTACATTATGCGATTCCACATGCATCTGCGGCGTACATGGCAAAACGAATTTTAGCGAGCAAAAACATTCATATTCCTGTCGTTACCACCTTGCATGGTACTGATATTACCTTAGTTGGCAAAGATGCTTCTTTTGAGCCTGTGGTTACATTTAGTATCAATGAATCTGATGTGGTAACGACTGTCTCTGAAAGTTTAAAACAAGATACTTATGCTCATTTTGATATAAAAAAAGAAATTTACGTTATTCCTAATTTTATAGATTTAGAAAGATTCAAAAAACAAGAAAAAAACCATTTTAAAAAAGCAATTTGTCCTAATGATGAAAAATTATTGGTACATATTTCCAATTTTAGAAAGGTAAAACGTATGCATGATGTTGTTTCTACTTTTGATTTGGTTAGAAAAGAAATTCCTGCAAAACTATTACTAATAGGTGATGGACCTGAAAGGGTGAATTTAGAAATTCAATGTAGAGAATTGGGTATCACTGATGATGTGAGAATGTTAGGGAAGTTAGATGCTGTAGAGGAGGTATTATCTATTGCAGATTTATTTTTGATGCCTTCTGAGAGTGAAAGTTTTGGGCTTTCTGCATTAGAGGCAATGGCGTGTGAAGTACCTGTGATTTCCTCCGATGCGGGTGGTATTCCTGAACTAAATCTTAATGGGGTTACAGGTTTTACAAGCAAAATTGGTGATGTGCAAGATATGGCAAAAAACTCATTATTTGTTTTACAAGATGATCAATTACCTATTTTTAGAGCAAATGCTTTGGCACGTGCAAAAGAATTTGATTTGATAAATATTGTACCTTACTACGAAAATGTGTATGAAATTGCCTCAGCAATAAAAAAATAATTATTATTAGATTATAAAAAAATTAGCTTACAAATTTGTTGTAAGCTAAGATTTTTATTTTCAATCTGAAAAGTTTGAAAAACTATTCTTGCCCTTCTTCTTTTGCTTCAACAACAGGAGCATCAACCACAACTGCGGAAGTGTCATCAGATTGACCAGATTTTCTACGACTTCTACGCGTTTTAGCTTTTTGTTCGCCATCATTTGCAACATAAGTTGTATTAAAATCTACCAATTCCATCATGCACATATCTGCATTATCACCTAATCGTGTACCGATTCTGATGATTCGAGTGAAACCTCCATTTCTTGTAGCAATTTTATCTGCTACATTGTCAAAAAGCTCTTTTACAGAACCTTTGTCCTGTAAGTAAGAAAAAACAAGGCGACGAGAGTGCATTGTATCTTCTTTTGATTTGTTCAAAAGAGGCTCCACGTATTTTCGTAATGACTTTGCTTTTGCTACAGTCGTGATAATGCGTTTATGCAAAATCAAAGACGAAGCCATATTAGAAAGCATAGCTTTACGGTGTGTTGCGGTGCGTCCCAGATGATTAAAACCTTTACCGTGTCTCATTATTTTAAATATTTTGTAAGAAGCAGAGTGTTATTCTCTCTTCTATTTTTTAATCTTCATCAAGTTTATACTTAGAAACATCCATTCCAAAGTGTAGTTGTTTATCAGCAACCAATTGTTCCAATTCAGTCAATGATTTTTTACCAAAATTACGGAATTTCATCATATCGTCAATGTCTAACTTTACCAAATCACCTAAACATCTGATGTCAGCAGACTTCAAACAGTTATAGGCACGTACAGAAAGGTCTAAATCAGTAATAGTTGTCTTTAGAAGTTTACGCATATGTAAATAATGCTCATCAACCTCCTCAACTTCTTCACGTTTAGCCGTTTCAATTATAATGTTCTGGTCAGAGAACAATAAAAAATGTTGAATCAAAATTTTAGCCGCGCCCTTTAAAGCATCTTCAGGATGAATACATCCATCAGTTTCGATATCTAAAATCAGTTTTTCATAATCGGTACGTTGTTCAACGCGTGTATTTTCGATGCTGTACTTTACATTTTTAATAGGAGTGTGGATAGAATCAATGGCAATGTAACCCATGCTTTTATCTTCCTTGTTATTTTCCTCAGATGGGACATAACCTCTTCCTTTTCCAATGCAAATTTCAACTTCCATCTCAACAGTTTCTTCCAAATCACAAATCACTAAGTCAGGATTTAAGATTTCGAAAGATTCACTAAATTGAGCAATATCTCCCGCTGTAAAAACATCTTGGTTTTGTATTCTCACCACGATTCTGTCCTCTTCATTTTCAGAAACCTTTTTAAAACGAACTTGTTTTAGGTTTAGAATAATATCGGATACATCTTGCACAACCCCTTTAATAGATGAAAATTCGTGCAATACGCCCGGTATTTTGACCGCAGTAATAGCATAACCTTCTAATGAAGAAAGTAACACTCTACGAACAGCATTACCAACAGTAACACCAAATCCTTTTTCTAAAGGTTTGAACTCAAAAGTGCCATGAAAATCTGTTGCTTTTTCCATCAACACTTTATCAGGCATTTGAAATGATAATAACGACATATTTTTTCGAGTTAAAAATTATTTATCGGGTGTATATAAATCACGTAAAAAGTAATAGAAATAACTTTTATGAAATGAAATTTATTCCATAAAAGTCATTCCATTGATTATTTAGAGTACAACTCAACAATTCGTTGCACGTTAATATTTTCAGGTATTTGGTCGCGTTCTGGATACATTATAAACTTACCAGCCATTTGGGCACCATCCCACTCCAACCAATTGAACTTTCGTACATTAGAGTTAGTAAGACTTTTTGTAATGATTTCTAATGATTTAGATTTTTCGCGCACTGATACAATATCACCAGGCTTCATAGCATACGATGAAATATTGACCACACCACCATTTACTAAAATGTGTTTATGTAATACTAATTGTCGGGCACCACGTCTTGTAGGTGCTATTCCCATTCTATAGACAGTATTATCTAAACGGGCTTCCAAAAATTTCAACAAGTTGTCGCCTGTAACGCCTTCTTTCGAGGCTGCTTTGCGAAACAAGTTAGAGAATTGACGCTCTAACACGCCATAAGTGTACTTGGCTTTTTGTTTTTCTGCCAATTGGACTGCATACTCTGACTGTTTACGGCGTTTTCCTTTTCCGTGTTGTCCTGGGGCGTAAGCTTTACGTTTTACAGCCTCTTGATAACCTAAAATGGGTTCACCGAAACGACGAGAGATTTTTGCTCTTGGTCCTGTGTATCTTGCCATTGTTTTTCTACAAGAATTTTTTTTAAAGGTGAAATAAATTTTCAGCCCAAACTATGCACTATACGCGGCGACGTTTGGGAGGGCGACATCCATTGTGAGGTAACGGTGTTACATCACGAATTGTCGTAACTTCGATGTTGCAAGTTTGCAATGTACGAATAGCAGACTCGCGTCCTGCACCAGGTCCTTTTACAAACACTTCTACTTTACGTAATCCCAACTCATGTGCTACTTCAGCACAATTTTTGGCTGCTACTTGGGCTGCATAAGGGGTATTTTTTTTAGAGCCTTTAAAGCCCATTTTACCCGCTGATGCCCAAGAGATTACCTGACCATTGTTATTGGTAAGAGAAATAATAATGTTGTTAAAAGAAGCTTTAATATGTGCTTGACCTACCGCTTCTACTACTACTACACGCTTTTTTGCTTTGTCTTTTCTTTTTTGAGCCATGACTACAAATGAATTTTAACAAATGTGTTGTAAATAATTTCAAATAAGAAATTATTTTGTTGCTTTTTTCTTGTTAGGAACAGTTTTACGTTTACCTTTACGAGTACGGGTGTTATTTTTAGTTCTTTGACCACGTACTGGCAAACCTTTACGGTGACGAATGCCACGGTAGCAACCGATGTCCATCAAGCGTTTGATGCTTAATTGCACTTCCGATTTTAATTGACCTTCTACTTTGTAGTCGGCACCAATAATATTACGGATAGCACTAATTTCGCTATCAGTCCACTCACTTACTTTTTTATCGACAGAAATTTCTGCCTTTTTTAAGATAGTCAGAGCGGCACTTCTACCTATACCAAAAATATAGGTGAGGCTAATTAAACCTCTTTTTTTATCTGGGATATCAACCCCTGCGATACGAGCCATAGTTATTAACCTTGTCTTTGTTTATACCTTGGATTTTTTTTGTTAATCACGTACAGTTTGCCTTTGCGTTTGATTATCTTGCAATCGACACTGCGTTTTTTAATTGATGTTTTTACTTTCATAACCAAAAGTTTATTTATAACGATAAACAATTCTTGCCTTAGATAAATCATAAGGAGACATTTCAAGTCTTACCTTATCACCGGGTAAAATTTTAATGTAATTCATACGCATTTTACCCGAAATATGCGCAATTACCTGATGTCCATTTTCCAATTCAGCTCTAAACATTGCATTAGAAAGAGCCTCTAAAATAGTACCGTCCAATTCTAACGATGCTTGCTTTGCCATATATTAGTTTTTAAAAACTGCTTCAATGTGTTCGAATGTAGTAAGAATTTCAACTTGACCATTTAAGATAGCAACTGTATGCTCAAAATGCGCTGAAGGTTTTCCATCTTTTGTACGGATTGTCCAACCATCTTCATCTTCAATAATCTGCTTCTTACCCAAATTTATCATAGGTTCAATAGCAATTACTAAACCTTCTCTAATCCTTGCACCTCTGCCTTTTTTACCAAAATTAGGCACTTCTGGTGCTTCGTGTAAATCCTTGCCTATTCCATGCCCCATAAGTTCTCTTACGACTGAAAAATTACTTTTTTCAACAAAAGCCTGAATAACATAACTCATATCTCCAATTGTCTTCCCAATCTTAATTTCATCTATTGCTTTGTACAAAGATTTTTTAGTAATGTCTAACAACTTTTTTACATCTTGTCTTACTTCGCCAATTGGATAAGTATAAGCACTATCACTATGAAAACCATTTAATTTTACTCCACAATCTATAGAAACAATATCACCTTCTTTTAATTGATAATTACTTGGAAAACCATGCACAATTTGATCATTAGTAGAGATACAGAGTGTGTAAGGGAATTTTAATTTATCTCCATAATTTTTAAAAGATGGAATACCACCATTATCTCTGATAAACTCCTCCGCCCTTTTATCCAAATCAATCGTTTTAACTCCAGGTACAATCATCTTGGCTACTTCACCATGTGCTTTTCCAAGCACTATACCGCTTTGCCTGATTAATTCTATTTCTTCCTTTGTCTTATAAAAAACAGTTTGTTGCTCTTCTTTCATAGTTCATTAAACAGTAACCATTTCCTCACCTTGTACTGATTGTCCCTTTATTTTTCCAGACTTCATCAAACCATCATATTTACCTTGTAATAAATACATATTAATTTGTTGTAAAGTATCTAAAATGACACCTACCATAATCAATAATGATGTTCCTCCATAAAATTGAGAAAATTCTGCAGTTATACCCAATAATCTTGCTGCAAAAGCAGGTAATATTGCTACCAACGCTAAAAATAACGCACCCGGTAGTGTAATCCTCGACAAAATTTCATCAATATAATCAGAAGTTTCTGGACCAGGTTGTACGCCTGGTATAAAACCATTATTACGTTTGATATCATCAGCAATTTTATTAGGCTCAACTTGAATAGCTGTATAAAAATAAGTAAATACAATAATCAAAAGCGCAAATAAAACATTATAGCCGATAGCAGTATAATCTCCAAAATTTCTTCCAAACCAAATTGCTGTGTCATTATTTGGCATCATAGAAGGAATTAAACCTGGTAAAAACATCAAAGATTGTGCAAAAATAATTGGCATAACCCCTGCTGAAATCAATTTTAGAGGAATAAATTGGCGCTGTCCACCATATACTTTATTACCAATAACTTGTTTTGCATACTGAACAGGCACACGACGAGTGGCTTGTGTTACAGCAACAACACCTAATACTACAAAAAACAAAGCTACAAATTCTAAAATAAATAATATTAATTCTCCACCACCTGCAGTAAATCTCGCACTACTTTCTTGAATGATAGCTACAGGGAAACGAGAAACAATACCTATCATAATAAGCATAGAAATACCATTTCCTATTCCTTTTTCTGTAATTCTTTCGCCTAACCACATTGCGAACATTGTTCCTGTGGTAATAATCATCATAGATGAAAACAAAAACAAAGAATAGTCTACTAAAATAGCTTCTTTTGGAATAGTAGTTGTCAAATACCCAAATGATTGTGCCAATGTAATGGCAATAGTCAAAAAACGAGTAATTTGGTTCAATTTCTTACGTCCAGATTCACCTTCTTTTTGAAGTTTTTGGAAATAAGGTAACGCAACTTGTAGTAATTGTACTACAATAGACGCAGATATATAAGGCATAATACCCAAAGCAAAGATTGCTGCTTTACTAAAGGCACCACCTAAAAATATATCTAAAATTCCCAAAATTCCACCTTGCGACTTAGCAAGTGCTGCTGGATTGATACCCGGCAACACTATGAAAGAACCCAATCGAAAGACCACTAATAAAATAAGTGTATAAATAATTCTTTCGCGTAATTCTTTTATCGCAAATATATTTTTTATTGTAGCAATAAACTTGTTCATACAAATAGAAAAACTAAATTAAATGATAACTGCTTTTCCACCTACTTTTTCGATGGCTTCTTTAGCAGATGTTGAAAAGGCGTTTGCTTGTACTTCAATAGAAGCCTTCAATTCACCATTTCCTAATACCTTCACTAAATCTTTTTTAGAAACAAGACCGTTTTTTTGTAATAATTCCAAATTAATAATTGAAACTTTACTTTCTTCAGCAATTTTTTGTAAATCTACCAAATTAACAGCTTTGTATGATTTACGGTTAATGTTATTAAAACCAAATTTAGGTAAACGACGTTGTAAAGGCATTTGACCTCCTTCAAAACCTACTTTTACACTATATCCTGAACGAGATTGCGCCCCTTTATGTCCACGAGTAGCAGTACCACCCATACCTGAGCCTTGTCCACGTCCACGTCTTTGATTTGATTTTACTGAGCCTTTCGCAGGCTTTAAACTATGTAAGTTCATAGAATTTTTATTCTTTAAAAAATGAATAACCTAATATTTAGATATTTTCCACTTTTACCAAGTGATGAACAGCTCTTGCCATTCCTGCAATTTGTGGTGTATTTTCTACCTCCACACTACGATTGATTTTACCTAAGCCTAACGCAATAATTGTGCGTTTTTGACGTTCTGGTCTATCAATTACGCTTTTTATTTGTGTAATTCTTACCTTCGCCATATTCTTAACCGTTAAAAACTTTATTCATAGAAACTTGACGTTGCATAGCAACCATATGAGGTGCTTTTACTCTTAATAAGGCATCAAAAGTTGCTTTCACAACATTATGAGCATTAGAAGAACCTTTTGATTTTGCTAATACATCTTTAATACCAGCAGCTTCCAAAACAGCACGCATTGCACCACCTGCAATTACCCCTGTACCCGCAGCAGCAGGTTTAAGTAATACAAGTCCTCCACTAAATTTACCAAGAATTTCATGTGGGATTGTACCTTTCATTACAGGTACACGCACTAAGTTTTTCTTTGCTTCTTCAATACCTTTAGCAATAGCGTCTGTAACTTCATTTGCTTTACCTAAGCCATATCCAACAATACCATCACCATTTCCAACTACTACAATTGCAGAGAAGCTGAATCTACGTCCACCTTTTACTACTTTTGCAACGCGATTAATAGCTACTACTTTTTCGTATTCTTGTTTTAAATCTACCTTTGTTTCACCAATGCGAACAATTCTTGATTTCATGTTTGCGTTCATTATTCTTTATACAAAATTAAAATTGTAAACCGCCTTCACGCGCACCATCGGCTAAGGCTTTTATTCTACCATGATATAAGTAACCGTTACGGTCAAAAACAGCTTTATCAAATCCTTTATCTTTTGCTTTCTTAGCAACCAATTTACCGACTTCGATAGCAGTGCTGATATTGACTGATTTAGCGTCTTTGTTAATTTCTTTTGAAGAAGCACTTGCTAACGTAATTTGTTTTACATCATCAATCAATTGTGCATAAATGGCAGTATTAGAACGAAATACTGACAAACGAGGACGTATTGTTGAACCAGCAACTCTTTTACGAATTCCTTTTTTGATTCGCTCTCTTCTGCTTAATATTCTACCCATGTTTATTGCTTATTTTTTAGATGCTGTTTTACCTGCTTTACGACGAATTACCTCGCCAACTTCACGGATACCTTTGCCTTTATAAGGCTCAACTTTTCTGAGTGAACGAATTTTTGCAGCGACTTGTCCAATCAACTGTTTATCTATTCCCTCTAAAGTAACAATAGGATTTTTACCTTTCTCAGTAAGGGCACTTACTTTTATTTCCATTGGAACTGCAAATAAAATACCATGAGAAAATCCTAAAGCCATTTCTAATACGTTATTTGCCGCAACTGTGGCTTTATAACCTACCCCTACAATTTCTAAGTCAATTTTATAACCTTGACTTACGCCTTGTACCATATTATTAACTAAAGCACGATACAAGCCATGCAAAGAGCGATGTTGTCTACCGTCAGAAGGACGAGTAAAGACAAGTTCACCATTTTCTTCTTCTACTTTAATATCAGGGTGAACATACTGCGTTAGAGTGCCTTTTGCACCTTTTACAGTAACTACATTTGAGTTTTCATCAAATGAGATACTAACGCCTTTCGGTAATGTAACTGGTTTTTTTCCGATACGTGACATACAAATCAATTAATAAACGTAACATAAAACCTCACCTCCGATATTCATTTGACGTGCTTCTTTGTCAGTCATTACTCCTTTTGAAGTAGAAAGGACTGCAATACCTAAGCCGTTAATTACTCGGGGCAATTCATCTTTATTAACATACTTACGTAGACCTGGACGACTAATGCGTTCAAGGCTTAAAATAGCTGATTCTTTCGTTTCAGGGCTATACTTCAAGGCGACTTTAATCAAGCCTTGTTTGTTTTGAGTTTCTTCAAATTTGAAATTTTGGATATATCCTTTCTCATGTAATACACGAGTGATTTCTTTTTTCAAATTAGAAGCCGGTATTTCTACGATGCGGTGTCTTGCACTAATAGCATTACGCAAGCGTGTCAAGTAATCCGCAATAGGGTCGGTCATCATATATATAAAAACAGTATTTTAAAGCACATCAATAATTGAAGTGCAAAGTTAAAACTTATTTTTGATAAAAAAAAATATTTTACCAACTTGATTTTGTAATTCCTGGAATTTTTCCTTCAGAAGCCATTTCTCTGAATACATTTCTGCAAATTCCAAATTTTCTCATATAACCGCGCGGACGACCTGTGATTTTGCAACGATTGTGCAAACGTACTGGGGAAGCATTTTTGGGAAGTTTATCCAAAGCTTCGAAGTCGCCAGCAGCTTTTAAGGCGGCACGTTTTGTTGCATATTGAGCAACTGCTCTTTCGCGTTTTAATCCACGTGCAATGACTGATTTTTTAGCCATATTCTTTTTTTATTATTCTTAAAAAAGTTTATTTATTTGCGTTTACAAAAGGCATTCCTAATGATTTTAATAATTCTAAGGCTTGCTCATCATTTTCAGCAGTAGTTACAAAAGTAATGTCCATACCAGAAATGCGTGCTACTTTTTCAATACTAATTTCAGGGAATATAATTTGTTCTTTTACACCCATAGTATAGTTGCCTCGTCCATCAAAACCCTTATCACTAATTCCTTTAAAATCACGCACACGCGGCAAAGCGATAGCAATCAATCTATCTAAAAATTCGTACATAATATTACCTCTCAAAGTTACTTTCGCACCTATAGGCATATTTGCACGTAATTTAAAGTTAGATATATCTTTACGTGATTTTGTTGCTACTGCCTTCTGACCTGTAATTGTTGTAAGTTCTTCAACACCCACATCAACAATTTTTTTATCAGAAGTCGCAGCACCCATTCCTTTATTAACTACAATTTTAGTCAATTTAGGCACTTGCATTACAGATTTGAAATTAAATTTTTCTTTCAAAACTGCTACAATTTCATTTGTATATTTTTCTTTTAATTTCGCTTTCATTTTTTGAAAATTTACTTCTTATTTTTTCAAAGAAGTGTGTTCTTTAAAGTAGCGTTCTAATTTACCCTGTGCATTCAAACGGCGACCTGTACGGCGAGCCTCACCTGCTTCATTCAATACCATCAAGTTACTGATGTGAATACTTGCGAATTTTTCTACAATAGAGCCAGTTTGATTTTGTTGAGAGCGTTTAATGTGTTTGATAGCAATTTTACCATCTTCTACCACTGCACGCAATTTTTCTTTATCAATGCTCAATACTTTTCCTTCTTTGCCTTTGCCTTTGCCTGAAATAATGCGAACATTATCACCAACTTTTAGATGCAATTTAGGTTGTTTATTAAATTTACGTTCCATTTTATTAAATTACAATACTTCAGGGGCTAATGAAATAATTTTCATAAATTGCTTTTCACGCAATTCTCTTGCAACAGGTCCGAAAATACGCGTACCTCTTGGCTCATCATTAGTGTTGAGCAACACAGCAGCATTATCTTCAAAACGGATATAAGAACCGTCAGTACGACGTATCGCTTTGCGTGTACGAACTACAACTGCTTTGGATACTGTACCTTTTTTTATATTACTTGAGGAAAGGGCAGCCTTTACAGTTACCACAATTTTGTCGCCTACGCTTGCATAATGTTTGCGTGTTCCTCCTAATACGCGAATACAAAGCACTTCTTTTGCTCCACTATTATCCGCTACATTTAAACGACTTTCTTGCTGAATCATACTTTTTAAAAAATTAAAAAATTTAAAAAAATTTCGTTTAAGCGTTGATTATTTAGCACGCTCTACTACTGATACTAAGCGCCAACGTTTGTTTTTACTCAAAGGGCGACATTCCATAATACGCACTAAATCACCTACTTTTGCATCTTCCGTTTCATCATGAGCCATAAATTTTATTGACTTTGAAAGGAATTTACCATATAAAGGGTGTTTATATTTAGTTTCTACCAATACAGTGATACTTTTATTCATTTTATCACTTACAACTTTCCCTACTTTTTCTTTGCGTTTGTTTCTTACAACTGCTTCCATTTTTTTCAAAATTTGTTTATTTTGACTGTGAACGACGAGCATTAAGCTCAGTTGAGAGTTGTGCAATATATTTGCGAGCGACACGAATACGCATAGGATTTTCTATAGGTGAAAGTGCGTGAGCAAATTTTAATTTTTGTAACAACTCTTTTTCCTCTTTTAATTTAGAGGTTAAGTCTTCCATCGAAAGACCATTTAATTCTGCATTTTTCATCTTATTCTGCGTAATCTTTGCGTACTACAAATACTGTTTTTACAGGTAATTTTTGTGCTGCTAAATAAAGTGCGTGTTCAGCAACTGCTTTTGGCACTCCATCTAACTCAAACATAATACGTCCTGGTCTTACAGGTGCTACCCAATACTCAGGAGATCCCTTACCTTTACCCATACGTACCTCTGCAGGTTTTTTGGTGATAGGTTTATCAGGGAAAATACGAATCCAAATTTTACCCTCACGTTTCATTGTACGTGAAATCGTAACACGACACGCTTCTATCTGACGCGCTGTAATACGACCTATTTCTAAGGTTTTTAAGCCAAAAGAACCAAAATCAAGATTAGTACCACGTTGGGCTAATCCTCTAATTCTTCCTTTTTGTTGCTTTCTATATAAGGTACGTTTAGGCTGTAACATTTGTCCTAAAAAAATTTTTATGTGAAAAGTTGTGCAATTTTTTTATCATCACACAACCTTGTTCAAAATTAACGTTTTTTGTTATTACCCCCGTTATTATTATTATTACGGTTGTTATTATTGCGGTTGTTATTATTATTACCGCCTTTATTATCACCACTCTTATTATTTCCGCCTTTGTTATTGTTATTACGATTGCGGTTATTATTATTGCGGTCATTACTGCCTCCACCTCCACGGCTGTTGCCTCCACGATTACCACCTTCACTGTAATTACCACCTTGAAAGTTTCCTTTTTCAGCTGAATTAATTCCTGTATTAGGAGAAAGGTCTGGTTTTCCGTAGATTTCTTTTTTGAATATCCAAACTTTGATACCAATTTTTCCGTAGATTGTATGCGCTTCGCTTACAGCATAATCAATATCAGCACGCAAAGTATGTAAAGGTACACGTCCTTCTTTGTATTGTTCAGTACGTGCCATCTCTGCACCTGCCAAACGACCAGAAAGTTTTATTTTAATACCTTGTACAGAACGCATTGAATTTTGAATCGCTTGTTTCATAGCACGACGATATGAAAAACGAGCTTCTAATTGTTGTGCTATTGTTTCACCTACTAATTTTGCATCTGTTTCAGGACGCTTAATTTCATAGATATTGATTTGCACATCTTTTTTAGTCAATTTTTTCAACTCTTCTTTAATCTTATCTACCTCTGCACCACCTTTACCAATAACGACACCTGGTTTTGCAGTATGAATAGTAAGCGTTACACGTTTCAAAGTACGTTCAATCACAACCCTTGCGATAGCTCCTTTTGAGATACGTTTGTTGATGTATTTACGAATAAAATCATCTTCAACTAATTTTTGAGAAAAATCTTTTCCTCCAAACCAGTTAGAATCCCAGCCACGAATAATACCTAATCGTAAACTGTTTGGATTAATTTTTTGTCCCATTTGTTTCTTTCGAGTTTTTAAGTGGTTTACTGAGCGTCACGAGTATCTAAGACAATCGTAACATGATTAGAACGTTTACGAACACGATAACCTCTACCTTGTGGAGCAGGACGTAATCTTTTGAGCATACGACCTCCGTCTACAAAAATATCTTTTACGTATAAATCTACACTATCTATATCTACTTTTGAGTTAGTTTGTTGCCAGTTAGCAATAGCACTTTTCAACAAAGAAGTTAAATAGGTAGCACCAATTTTAGCCTCGAATTTCAATGCACCCAAGGCAAGGCTTGCACTCTTTCCACGAATCATATCAGCAATAAGACGCATCTTACGAGGAGAAGTAGGAATATCTCTGTAATGAGCTTTTACTTGTCCTAAGTTACCTGCATTTTCTTCACGAAATTCACGCAAGGCTGCTTTTTTCTGACGGATTAAGACTGATTTTTTCACTTTTTGCTTTTCCATTAGTCTTATTTTTTCTTTTTATCTTTTTTAGCGATATGTCCACGGAAATTACGAGTTGGTGCAAATTCACCCAAACGGTGTCCAACCATATTTTCTGTTACATAAACAGGTATAAATTTATTACCGTTATGAACGGCAAATGTATGATTTACGAAATCAGGCGAAATCATCGAACGTCTTGACCAAGTTTTGATAACCGTTTTTTTGTTCGCTTCATTCATCACATCTACTTTCTTCTGAAGGTGATGTTGGATATAAGGACCTTTCTTTAATGAACGTGCCATAAATTATTTTTTTGCTTTTTTGGCTTTAATTAAACGATTAGAATACTTTTTAGGTGAGCGTGTCTTTTTACCTTTTGTATAAAGACCTTTACGAGAACGCGGGTGTCCACCTGATGCACGTCCTTCACCACCACCCATCGGGTGATCCACAGGATTCATTACGACTGCTCTTGTACGAGGTCTACGACCTAACCAACGCTTACGACCTGCTTTTCCTAATCTAACGTTCATATGGTCAGGGTTAGAAACAGTACCAACTGTTGCCATACAAGTTAATAATACTAATCTTGATTCACCTGAAGGCATTTTCAAGTTAGCATATTTTCCTTCTCTTGATAATAACTGAGCATAAGTTCCTGCGCTTCTTGCCATTTGTCCACCTTTACCTGGGTGTAATTCAATATTATGTACAATTGTACCTAACGGAATTTCGCCCAATGGTAAAGAATTACCAACTTCAGGTGCTGAACCTGTACCTGCCAAAATCGTTTGTCCTACTTTTAATCCATTAGGACATAAAATGTAACGTTTCTCACCATCAGCATAAAAAATTAATGCGATACGTGCTGAACGATTGGGATCATATTCTACTGAAGCAACTTTGCCAGGTATATTGAATTTATTACGTTTAAAATCAATGATACGATAATGTTGCTTATGACCACCGCCTATATAACGCATTGAGCGTCTTCCCGAGCTATCTCTACCCCCACTTTTTCTGTTGGGTGCTAACAACGATTTTTCAGGCGTTGCTTTTGTGATTTCATCAAAA
The DNA here is from genome assembly GCA_004294005.1 of Cytophagia bacterium. Classification (GTDB taxonomy): domain Bacteria; phylum Bacteroidota; class Bacteroidia; order Cytophagales; family Microscillaceae; genus RDXZ01. Next base: position 3,005 of record RDZP01000031.1, on the reverse strand, counting down.
GCAGGCGCTAATCTAAAACGTTGTCCCGGTGTTATAGGTCTAAATTTCTTTAAAGCCATGTTTTTAAGCGTTATTTGTTTATTCAAAAACAAGCAACGAAAACTTTACTTGTGTACGCTTTTCACTTGCAGTTTTCATTGCTAAAATTAAATTATTATTTATTAATTAGGAAGTTCAGCATAGAAATCTATGATTTCTCCCTCTTTTACAGTTACAATCGCTTTTTTATAGGCTTTTGTATGTCCTTCTACTACTTTACCTTTTGTATAGCGTGATTTTGCTTTGCCTTTGTAATTAATTGTATTTACTGCATCAACTTTCACACCGTACATTTTTGCTACCGCTCCAGCAATTTGAATTTTATTAGCGCGGATATCAACGATAAATAAGTAACGTTCTTTTTTTCCTTTATTTTTTTCAGGAATATTCGCCATTTTCTCAGAGAGTTTTGGGCGTTTCAAAATTTGTGTTGCTTCCATTTTTCCTTTCGCTTTTATTATTTCAAAATTTCTTCAATTTTTGCTATTGCTCCTTCAGTCAAAATCAATTTTTGTGTATGTAAAATATCATACGTATTTAATGAATGTGAACTTACTATGGCTGTTTTAGGTAGATTACGACCTGATAAATATACGTTTTTATTTACTTCTGCTGTTACTAACAATGTTTTAGAACCTTGTACTGCAAGACCTTTTAAAAAACTAATATAGCTTTTTGTTTGTGGTGTTTCCATCATAAAGTCTTCTACAACGATAATATTATTAGTAGTTGCTTTATAAGTAAGGGCCGATCTACGTGCTACACGTTTTAATTTTTTATTTAATTTAAAACGATAATCCTTAGGGCGAGGTCCAAAAATACGACCTCCACCTACAAATACAGGAGATTTTAAACTACCTGCACGCGCTCCACCTGTACCCTTTTGTTTTTTGATTTTTCTTGTAGAACCTGCTACTTCTGCACGTTCCTTAGATTTATGTGTTCCTTGACGTTGATTTGCTAAGTATTGCTTTATATCTAAATAGATAGCGTGGTCGTTTGGACTTTCAACACCAAAAATTTCTGCAGGCAATACAATTGTACGTCCTGTAGCTTGTCCTTCTTTGTTTAATACTGCTACTTCCATCGCCTTATGATATTTTTTCGATTGTGATATAAGAATTATTTGCACCCGCAACTGAACCTGACACTAAAATGGCGTTGTCTTCAGCATAAATACGTAATACTTTAAGATTTTTGGTTTTGATTCTATCTCCACCCATACGACCTGCCATACGCAAACCTTTAAATACACGAGATGGAAAAGATGATGCTCCAATAGAACCCGGATGTCTTGCTCTATCGTGCTGTCCGTGAGTAGTTGCACCCACGCCACTAAATCCATGACGTTTTACAACGCCTTGAAAACCTTTTCCTTTTGATGTTCCAATTACATTTACTACATCTTTTTCTGAAAAGATATCGCTCACTGTAATTACATCTCCTAATTGATATTTACCTTTTGCAAAGCCTTTAAATTCAATCACCTTAAACTTTGGTGTTGTATTTGCTTTTTCAAAATGGACTTTCATTGCCTTACTTGTGTTTTTCGGTTTTTTCTCACCGTAAGCCAATTGAATAGCGTCATATCCATCAGTTTCTTTGGTTTTTACTTGCGTTACTACACAAGGACCAACTTGTAAAAGCGTACAAGCAATTTGCTTAGTAGAGGCTTCGTCGCTTTGGAAGATGTTGGTCATTCCAATTTTTTTACCAATAATACCTGACATTCTTTTGTATTATAAAATATTGAACTAAAATAAAAAACTACTTACTCTATTAATAAGTAGTGCAATTATAAGGAAGTACCTTTTTAATTGGAGTGCAAAGTTAGACATAAAAAATTATATAACAAACTTTTTATGACTTTTTTTTAAATTTATTTTTATTACTTAAAATATTTTCTTGTAAATTGTTTTAAAATATATAATGCGTTATTTTTAAAGACACAAAAAATATTTTTTTGAAATAATTTTTTTCCACAATAGTTGTGAACTCAAGGTAGTAATTCAGACTATTATTACATTCTTCCATATAAAAACCTCAATGATAATTTTCTAATTTGTGGTTATAAAAATAAACTATCTTGATGAATCACATCATTTTTTATTTTATTGAAAGTAAAGTTATGTAAAAATAGATATTAAAAAAAATAATGCAAAATCAGTTGTTGATTTTACATTATTTCGTTGATTTTAGTATTTTAAAATGTGATGCTCAATATTTCATAGATTTTAGAAACACTATGACCAAGTAGAGTCTAATTTCCAAAAACTTGCACCCAACGTCCTTCATAATACCCTACTCCAATACTTTTATTTCGATTCAAAATATTTCTTTTGTGCCCAGGACTATTCATCCACTGTTTCATTACACTTTCTGCTGTTGTGCTTCCAACAGCAATATTTTCTGCAAACCCTTGTCCAAACTTACTTATTCGTACAAAAGTATCACATGATTTTACTAACTGTCCATTTATTCTGTCATAACTATCGTGTTCAAAATAATTATCTGTGTGCATATCACCAGCATGATAACGTGCAGCTCTTGCTAAATTTTCATTCCAAACGAATGCAGGCAATCCTTGTTTTTTTCTTTCTTGATTTACAATATTAAAAACCTGACGTTCTAAACTTTCACTTGCAGAAGCAATATTTTCAGTTCCTTTTGCACAGCCCGAAAAAGAAAAATTATTTGAATTATTATTATTTGGACTGTTATTATTATTTGAATTATTATTATTTGAATTGTTGTTATTTATATTTGAATTTTCTACAACAATAGAAGAACTATTATCATTAAAAGAAATGAGGTTAGAAGAGTTTTTTAGTAAAACCATCGATTTACCTTGAAATCTTGCGTGTTCATACAAAGTAACTCTCATACCAGCAGGTATTTTGATTGATTTTATGATATCATTACCAATAGTTAGGCTTTCTAAGTCGTGTCTTCCAATTTTCAAAGTT
>RDZP01000211.1 GCA_004294005.1 Cytophagia bacterium | reverse complement strand
TAGAAAATGACCGAAAATCAAAAAAAACTAATCAAAAAAAATAAAAAAATCATACAAATTATTGTAGGAGTAGAGAGGTGTGTCCAAAGTCTAAAAATAATAAAAGTTTCATATTTTCGTTTAGAAAAATAAAAACATCAAAAAAATATGAATTATCACGAATTTATAGAACGCAATCCTGCTATTTTACTTGGTAAACCCATTATCAAAGGGACACGAATAAGTGTAGAGATTATTCTCAAAAAAATGTCAGAAGGAGCAACTATTCCACAACTTTTACAAAGTTATCCGTTTTTGAACGAACAACAAATTTATGCAGTTTTGGCATATTCATCTGCTTATATTAGTAAAGAAGAAACTTTTGAAATCGCTTAATTTTTAATGATTTTAGCAGACGAAAATATTGACCATTCCATTATTGCGTATCTTAGAGAGGCAAATATTGATGTTTTTGCAATATATGAGCAAAAAAGAGATATTTCAGACCTTGATATTGTGCAACTATCACGCAATCCACCTCGTATTATTTTGACCGAAGATAAAGATTTTGCAGATATTGTTTTTGCGCATCAAACCAACGATATAAGCGTGATTTTATTACGTTATTCTTTTGCAGAAACAGAAGAAATAAAAAGAATTTTAGTTGATTTTCTGGCTAATTCTATGATAAACTCACATAACAAATTTATCACAATCACAACCCAAAAAATCAGAATAAGGGATATTCAATTTTAAATACAGAGAGGAAAAATAGAATAAGAAACTCCTAAAATTATTAACACACCGTTATTTCCCCTGCAAAGAGAAAGAATTTATATACAAAGGGAGGGAATGAGGGGATTTTTATTTTTTTTGGAAAAATTTTAAAATTAAAACCTCACTTCAAAAAAATACTATACTATTCTTTTTTGAAGTGAGAATATTGAATGTTTTGTTCTTAATTATTCTGTATAAGGTACTGCATCGGCTAAGAACACTTTATTTATTTTTTTGTTATAATCGATGTTTTCTATTATACCATATTGTATTTTACTTATCTGGTTATTTTGGTAGAGATGTGTTAGCATTTGGCAGCAATTTTGGTACTGATTGGGGTAATTCAACCGCTACATTGCGTTGGAATAGTATTATCAACCCGAAATTGTTTTCCAATACTTCTTTGATCTACAGTAACTATGATTACAACGTAAAAATAAAAAGTGGGGAAACAGATTTTAACATCAACTCCAATATTCGGGACTTTAATTTAAAACAAGATTTCACTTTTT
>RDZP01000167.1 GCA_004294005.1 Cytophagia bacterium | reverse complement strand
AAAAATAAACTTTTGCAACAATATATCCAAAAAAATAGTCATAATTTAGTGATTTTCAATGAATTGTGGCTATTTTAATAATTACAAGTTAATAATAAATTATGTATTTTAACCTTGTCAATAATAATTTTAGAATAAAAAAAAGAATGATTAAATCGTCTGTAATCATTCTTTTTAGTTATGTAATTTCTAAACAGGTGTAATCATTATGATAGTAAAAATTTTTAATGTTTTCATAATTATCTAATAATTTTTGTGCAATATTATCAGTAGAAGTATCATTAAAAATAAGTTTTACTACTTTAATTGGATTACCTGAAATCAAATTTCTTTCTTCAAAATAATCATCAAAAGTAACCACAATATAATCATTGACATAAGCAAATTGCCAAATCATACCATCATCAGTTTGCCCTAATCCTAAACGACCCACATGAATTATTTCAGAGAATAATCCTTCTAAGCGTTTCATTATTTTAAAAGATATATTTTGGTCTAATAATAATTTCATTTTAAATAGATTGGTTTTCTTAATTTTCATAAATTATCAATGATTGAAAAGTTATAATTAAAAAGGTTATAATTGGCTATAATAATTAGGCAAGTTTTTTAGAAAGATTTTCTATTTCTATTTTTTCACAAATTATTTTTGCTTTTTGTTTATCCTCTGCCAATTCAATGCAAGCAGTAATATCTCTACGGTTCAATTCAGGGTAATCATTCAAAATATTTTCTACGGTCATTCCAGCTTCTAACCAACCAATAATATCTTGATAGGCAATTCTCATGCCTCTAATACAAGGTTTACTTTGTCTTTTTCCTGCTTCTACAGTAAGGACTTTGTTAAGTTGAATGTTTTTCATAAATAAAATAGATTTTAATTTTTTTTGACGTTGTTTTTTGTACTTAAAATGAAATAGTTTTTAGAGAAAAATGAAAATCAAATCATTTAAACTCAAGTTAACCAACCTTGTAAACCATACAAACCTTAGTACAAGACTGCTCTATTCATTCAATAAGCAAATAGCTTGCAATTTTTTTATTTTTTACAAAAATAAATAATTTCTTCTGTGGGTAATGCAAATTTTGTTACTTTTTCCTTGCTCAACGTCTTGACAAAATCATCTTCTTTGACAATAAACCCTGCTTTTTCTAATCTTCTTCCATAATCTTGTCCATACATTCTGACGTGGTCTTCTTGCCCATAATGTTTGAAACGTTCTTGTGGAGTATTGATTGATTTATCTTCTAAAGTAGTTTGTAAATTCATATCAAAAAAAGGAATTTGAATAATAGCCCAACCATTTGGTTTCAAAACTCTATAAATTTCACTCATTGCCTTTATATCATCATCTACGTGTTCCATGACGTGATTACAAAAAGCAACATCAAATGTATTGTCTTCAAAAGGGATTTTATGAATATCCATTTTTACTTTTGCTAATGGTGATTCAATATCAGCGGTAATATAATCATTTTGATGTATTTTTTCAAATCTATTAATAAAGCAACTTTCAGGAGCAATATGCAATACTTTTTTTTTGTTTTGAAAAAAATCTGTTTTTTCTTGCAAATATAACCAAATCAATCTATGTCTTTCTAAGGCTTGACACGAAGGACATAACGCATTATTTCTTGCTGAATTACCACGTCCATACGGTAAAAATTTTTTGTATTCACGCGTACAAACTGTACATTGAACACCTTTTCCACGATAAAAAAAGCCCAAAATTTGAAGGGCAAGTGGACTAACTATTTGTAAATATTTTCTTGGCACAGAACGAATTACCCAACTAATTATTTTTTTCATAGTGCAAAGATAAATGAATTTATAATTTTTTCAAAAAAAAATGATAATTATGTGTTATAATCTAACATTTTTGTATAATTTTGCGTTTAAAATTTATTCACACGTAAAATATTTAATAAAAAATTATGAAAAATATTCTATTCTCTTTATTAGTATGCTGTTTTTTATTGGTTACTCAAAATCTATCTGCACAAGAAGCCTCTTTTGAAATACAATCAAAAGGAGCAGATAGCAAACATTTCATACCTATTAAGGGTGATAAACTTGAAGGACAAAACAAATTTTCTTATATGTTTAGTAGTATGAGCGTCTATAAAATCAAAATCAAAAATAGTAAAAAAGAGGTAATGATAAGAATATTAGACGAAAAAGAAAATGAATTGGCTAATAATTTTGATGAGAAAAGCAAAAAATATAAACATAAATTAGATTTTAAATGCCAAAAAACTGCAAGATATTATGTTCAGTTAGAGGAAAAAAATTAAATTAAATATATGATAAAAGTAACGATAGATAGAAATTCAGGCTATTGTTTTGGCGTAGAATATGCTATTGAAATGGCAGAAGCAGAATTAACAGAAGACAATCATTTGTATTGTTTAGGTGATATTGTTCATAATGATATGGAGGTAAAACGATTAAATGAAAAGGGTTTACGCATTATCTCAAGAGATGATTTACTTACGCTCAAAGATTGTAAAGTACTCATCAGAGCGCATGGTGAACCTCCTCAAACCTATCAAATTGCTTTGAAAAATAATATCGAATTAATAGATGCCTCTTGTCCAGTAGTCTTAAAACTACAAAACCGTATCAAAAATGCTTATAATGATACTGTGATTCAAAAAAAGGGACAAATTGTAATCTATGGAAAAGAAGGACACGCTGAAATTATTGGACTCAACGGTCAACTTAATAATGAAGGGGTAATCATCAGCAGTGAAGCAGATTTGGATAAAATAGATTTCTCAAAACCTATCGAACTTTTTAGTCAAACAACCAAAAGTACAGAAGGTTTTTATCATATCAAAAGTAAAATAGAAGAAAGAATAAAAAATACAACGGATTCAACGCAGCATTTTGAAGCAAATGATAGTATTTGCAGACAGGTTTCGAATCGTGAACCACAACTTACTATTTTTTCAAAAAATCATGATGTTGTTTTGTTTGTGAGTGGTAAAAAAAGTTCTAATGGAAAAGCCTTGTATGAAGTGTGTAAAAAAAATAATGCAAGAAGTTATTTTATTGAGAATGAAAATGAAATCGATATGACTTGGTTTGATGAAAATACAAATGTGGGCATCTGTGGTGCAACTTCTACACCACATTGGTTGATGCAACAAGTAGCTGATTTTGTAGAAAGTATTAATGATTTAGCATTGGCTCACTAAAAAAAATACAAATTTTATTTTGATACTATTTGTAAAATTACTAAAATTAAAAATTTTTAATATTTAATATGAGAAAAAAAATTGTTGCAGGCAACTGGAAAATGAACAAAACTTTTGAAGAAGGTTTAGCACTTGCCTCCGAAATTATTAATATTGCCAAAGATGAACACATACAAAAAGCAATATTGGTAATAAACCCTCCTTTTATTCATCTCAACGCTTTGCAAAAATTAATCCCGCAAAATACAAATGTATTTTTGGGCGCTCAAAATTGTTATCATCAAAAAAGTGGTGCTTTTACAGGCGAAATTTCAGTCGATATGCTCAAATCTATTGGCGTACAATATACAATTATTGGACATAGCGAAAGACGTGAGTATTTTAATGAAACATCAGAGCAATTAGCACAAAAAATAAATTTATTATTAGAGGCGAGTATTACACCAATTTTTTGCTGTGGAGAAAGTTTATCTATCAGAGAATCAGGTGAACACTTAGCCTATGTAGCACAACAAATTACTGAAGCTTTGTTTCATTTATCTGCCGAAAATCTACAAAAAATAGTCATTGCTTATGAACCAATTTGGGCAATAGGCACAGGAAAAACTGCCTCATCAGCACAAGCACAAGAAATGCACGCTTATTTGAGAAATCATTTGACAAGCAAATATGGCGAAACAATAGCACAAAGTATTTCTATTTTGTATGGTGGAAGTTGTAATCCCCAAAATGCTAAAGAATTATTTGCCTGTGCAGATATTGATGGCGGATTGATTGGTGGTGCTTCTTTAAAATCAAGAGATTTTATTTCTATCGCACAATCTTTTTAAAAATAAAAATATTTATAATTTTAAAAAATACAAATAATATAAAAGCACTTTTTTCTTTGTGTATTATTTGTATTTTTAATAGTACTTTAAAAAATGATAAAAGAATTAATAATAGGTTTTCCTTTACAAGTTGAAAAAGCAATTGAAATTGGAAAAAAAATAAAAAAAATCACACCTACTGCCGAAATTAGAAATGTTGTAATTGCAGGTTTAGGAGGTTCGGGCATTGGTGCAAATATCGTAGAAAATTGGTTGCAATCTCGAATCAAAGTACCTATCACAATTTCAAAAAATTACACTATTCCTAATTTTGTAAACGAACATACTTTGTTTGTTGCTTGTTCTTTTTCAGGCGGTACAGAAGAAACTTTGAGTGCTTTGGCACACGCACAAGCACAGAAAGCACAAATTTTCGCTATCACATCAGGCGGAAAATTGATGGAAAAAGCAAAAGAAGATAACTTTAATTTCGTACAAATTCCAAATGAAGCACCTTGCCCTCGTGCATTTTTGGGTTATTCTTTGGTACAATTATTATATGGTTTTTTGGCACACAATTTAATTGATAATTTTTTTGAAATTGATTTGGAAAACAGCGTCAAAAAAATAAAGATGTATTTACCTGATATGCAAGAAATTGCTAAAAGATTAGCAAAATCCGCTTTTGAACATCATTTATTGGCGTATGCTGATGCACAATGGTCTGCTATTTTGGTAAGAATGCAACAACAAATCAATGAAAATGCAAAACAATTAGTACATATCAATAGTATGCCCGAAATGAATCATAACGAATTGGTAGGTTGGGGATTATCAAAAGAAACTTATCAAAAACATACAGTTTGGTTAATTCGTTCTGATTTAGATGCACTAAGAGTTGATAAACGATTGTCTATTTGTAAACCTATTTTTGAAGCAAAAGCAGGAAAAGTAATACAGATAAAACCAAAAGGTAATACTTTTATTGAGCAAAGTTTTTGGTTAATTTATTTATTTGATTGGGTTTCTTGGTATTTATCAGAATTGAACCAAGTTGATGCTTTTGAGATAGATGTCATCAATCATCTTAAAAATGAATTAGCAAAATTAAAATAGTTGGAATACAATTATTACTTCTTTATGGTAATTGATAAAAAATAAATAAAAAAATGAATATATTTATAAAGGCACTTATTTTTGTTGTAGCTGTTTTTGTTACTAATTTTTTGGTAGTCGGTGTTGCTTTCAAAAGTTATGAGGCGGGCTTTATTGTAGCAGGCAGTATGGCACTCATCAATGTATTCATCAAACCAATTATTCGCGCACTTTCTTTTCCTGTTACTTTGATGACTTTGGGTACATTTCCATTTTTTATCAATACTTTTTTGGTGATGATTTTATCTTTTTTGATAGAAGGTTTTGTTGTTTTTGGTGATTTATTGTTTCAAATGATATGGGCAACTGCATTCGCATTGATTTTAACGATTGTAACAGTTGTTTTAGAACAAGTTACAGGATATGATTTACCGGGCGGTAATTGAGTTTTAATAATAGGTTTTTGACAAACATATTCAATAAAAAACTATCAACCATCAAAAATAAGTTTTTACACTTACTTTTGATGGTTGATAGTTTTTTTATACAATAAGGAACAAAAAACATTACTTATATTTTTTTACTTTTCAGTTACTTTATCAAAATCATTGAGGTTTTTTCCGCATTCAGTAGCATAAATTTCTTTTTTAGCAATTATCTTTTAATCACAAAACTACGTCTTTTTTTGAAGAAAATAAATATTTATTAAAAAAGAAAACCTTATCAAACCAAAAAATAGATGCAAAATAAACGCCTTTTCCATTCTTCGAGTGGTAAAGTTTAGAGACTTCTGTCGATACAAAGGTGCAAGTTTCTTTTTTTATTTTTTTGGAACACTTAAGCCTATTGGGGAACTAATCTTCATAGATTGATAGTTCCATTTTAGATCTTTTATCTAAATTATCATTTGTTTTTAAATCAGATATAACATCATCCATTAGACTTACTAATTCGTTTAAATTGGTTATTTTAAGCACTTTTTTTTATTTTAAAATTTGATAGTCCTGCACAAATTTCCACTATTAAGTCCAAAT
>RDZP01000030.1 GCA_004294005.1 Cytophagia bacterium | reverse complement strand
CCTAATACCAGACCTTTTGCAAGAAATAATTACAAATAAGTAATGTAAAATATTAAAAATCAATGTTTTATAAAAAAAATAATAATTACAAATTAAGTAATAGTTTTTTTATTAAATACCTAAACAGGTTAAACGTACCTAAAAAATTTTAAAAATCTATCATAATTAAAATAATATTTTTTTTATTTAATTTTGTTAAAAAAACAATAATTACATCACTTATTCTTTTTATTGATTGGTATGAATGTGTCAAAAAATAAAATCGGTGTTATCTACGTTCAAACACCATAAAATACTGATGAAACTGATGTAAACAAAACGGATTGAAGAAAATATAATTATTACACATTGTTGGAATGTTAATGAAATTGATATAAAAAACACATCAATTATATTTATGTCCAAAGTCTAAAAGATTTAGTAAGCACAAAAATAAAAGAATAAATAAGAAAACACTTTTTTAGTAAAAACAACTACATTTTGCCAAAAAAATCGATAGCAATTATTATTTTAAAAAAAATATAAAAAAAAATCAAAAAAAATTTGGAATTAAAAAAAAAGGTTGTACCTTTGCACACGCTTTGAGAAGTAAAGTGAAAAAATAAAAAAAATTGTACATTTGGGTAGATGCCAGAGTGGTTAAATGGGACAGACTGTAACTCTGTTAGCGTGAGCTTACGAAGGTTCGAATCCTTCTCGACCCACCAAATTAATGATATTCATTACAATACATTTTTTATATATTGTTAAAACTGAATATAATTTTTTTATTGTTAGTTAAGAAAATAAGCGGGTGTAGCTCAGTTGGTAGAGCGATAGCCTTCCAAGCTATAGGTCGAGAGTTCGAGACTCTTCGCCCGCTCAAATTTTTTTATTTCATTTCTCAAATTGTTCCTGCCAACGTAGCTCAGCGGTAGAGCACTTCCTTGGTAAGGAAGAGGTCGTGGGTTCAATCCCCATCGTAGGCTCAAATGAGTGCTACAACTTCTGTACTTATATTTATTTCTATTGAATTTATTTTATCATTATATATAATTTTTAAAACTGAGGATTTTCAAAGATGGCAAAAGAACAATTTGACCGCTCAAAACCCCACGTAAACGTTGGTACTATCGGTCACGTTGACCACGGTAAAACTACTTTAACAGCAGCAATTACGTTTGTATTGGCTGAAAAAGGTTTCGCAGAAAAGAGAGATTTCTCATCTATCGATAATGCACCTGAAGAAAAAGAGCGTGGTATCACAATTAATACTTCTCACGTAGAATATCAAACTGAAAAACGTCATTACGCACACGTAGATTGTCCAGGACACGCCGATTATGTGAAAAACATGGTAACTGGTGCTGCTCAAATGGATGGTGCTATTTTAGTAGTGGCAGCAACTGATGGCCCTATGCCTCAAACACGCGAACACATTTTGTTAGCGCGTCAAGTAGGTGTACCTGCATTAGTTATCTTCATGAACAAAGTAGATTTAGTTGATGATCCTGAATTATTAGAACTAGTAGAGATGGAAATACGCGAACTATTATCTTTTTACAAATATGATGGTGATGCGATTCCTGTCATTCAAGGTTCTGCTTTAGGAGCGTTAAACAACGAACCAAAATGGGTTGAAAAAGTATTGGAATTGATGGATGCAGTTGATAACTTTATTCCTATTCCTGTTCGTGCAGTTGATAAAGAATTTTTGATGCCTGTTGAAGATGTATTTACTATCACTGGTCGTGGTACTGTAGCAACTGGTCGTATCGAAAGAGGAGTAATTAACTCAGGTGATCCTGTTGAAATTTTAGGATTAAATGCTGAAAACTTAAAATCTACTGTTACAGGGGTTGAAATGTTCCGCAAAATCTTAGATAGAGGTGAGGCAGGTGATAACGTAGGTTTGTTGTTACGTGGTGTTGAAAAAAGCCAAATCCGTCGTGGTATGGTTATTTGCAAACCAGGTAGTGTAAAACCACACACTAAATTTAGAGCAGAGGTTTATGTATTGTCAAAAGAAGAAGGTGGTCGTCATACACCATTCTTTAACAAATACCGTCCTCAATTTTATATGCGTACAACAGACGTAACAGGAGAGGTTTATTTACCTGAAAACGTTGAAATGGTTATGCCGGGTGATAATATCACTGTAACGGTCGAATTGATTTACCCTGTTGCAATGGAAAAAGGTTTACGTTTTGCGATTCGTGAAGGTGGACGTACTATCGGTGCAGGCCAGGTAACTGAAATTCTATAACTGTCAATAAAATAAAATATAAGTGTGTCTTAGAAAAAAAAATCTAAGATACACTTGTTTTTTCAAAAATAGTATTTATCTTTGCAACTCTTTACAAGTTGAAAGAGTATCTAAAATAATACGAGCGTAATTTAAGGGTAGAATCGCGGTCTCCAAAACCGTCTGTGGGAGTTCGAATCTCTCCGCTCGTGCTAAAATTTTATAATCGAAATGAATAAATTCGTAGGTTTTTTTAAAGAATCATATACAGAGTTACGTGAAAGAGTAACTTGGTCTTCGTACAAAGAATTACAAAATTATTCTACTTTAGTTTTGATTGCTTCTTTAATATTTGCAATTTGCATTGGTGGAGTTGATTTTGTTTTTGATAATATTTTAGGTTGGTTATATAAAAATTTCTAATCAATTCAAATAAAAAATATGGAGCAAATACAACAACCTATTGGTTTAAGGTGGTACGTAGTAAAAGTTATTTCTGGGCAAGAGAAGGTAGTGCAAGGTCATTTAGAACGTGCCGTTGAAAAACGTAATTTGAAAGATTACATTGTGCAGGCTTTAATACCTACAACTAAATATTTTGAAGTTCGTAACGGTAAAAAATACCAAAAAGAAAAAAATAATTTTCCAGGTTATATTTTAATTAATGCTGATATTAGTAAGTTAGAGGTAATTGGTGTAGTGATGAGCGTACCAAGTGTATTGGGTTTTTTGGGTGCCGAAAGTGGTGCTTCTAAAAAACCAATTCCATTAAGACCTGCTGAAGTAAGTCGTATCCTAAATAATATTGATGAGGCAAATATTGCTGGTATTACCCAAACGGGAGATAGCTACATTGTAGGAGAAGCCGTGAAAGTAGTAGGTGAGTCATTTGATGGTTTTATTGGAACTGTTGAAGAAGTATTTGAAGACAAGAAAAAATTAAAAGTTATCGTTAAAATATTTGAGCGTGATACTCTATTAGAGTTAAGTTATTCTCAAGTTACCAAAGTTGAATAAGTTTATTGATTGAAATGTATTGATAATGAAGAAGTGAGCATCAGAATTATTAATAGCTTCCAAATTTCAAAAAGTACTTAGTTATATATTTTAAGCCTAATAAGGCTATTTTATCTCCTTATTACGCAACCAAAAACGTCATGAGAGAAATAGGTGGATTTGTAAAATTACAAGTAAAAGGTGGACAGGCTAACCCTGCTCCTCCAATTGGTCCCGCATTAGGTAGTAAAGGTATTAATATTATGGAGTTTTGCAAGCAGTTTAATGCAAGAACGCAAGACAAAATAGGTACTGTATTACCTGTTGTGATTACATATTACAAGGATAAATCTTTTGAATTTGTCATTAAAACGCCTCCTGCAGCAAATTTATTGTTGGAAGCGGCAAAAATCAAAAGTGGTTCTGGTGAGCCTAACCGTAAAAAAGTAGGTTCTGTAACTTGGGAACAAGTAAAAGTTATTTCCGAAACCAAAATGCCTGATTTGAACGCTTTTACAGTAGAAGCAGGTATGTTATTGATTGCAGGAACTGCAAGAAGTATGGGTATCAAAATTACAGGTACAGCACCTTGGGAATAACAAAGTTATTTAATTATTTATTAAAATTTAAAAATGGTTTTCATTTCGTCTGTTTTGATAAAAAACAGATTAAATACCGATTGAAATGGCAAAATTAACCAAAAAACAAAAAGAAGCAGCGAAAAAATATGACGCTTCTAAACTTTACAACTTAGAAGAAGCGACAAAAATTGTCAAAGAAATTTCTTTTACAAAATTTGATTCTTCTGTAGATGTAGATGTAAGATTAGGTGTCGACCCACGTAAAGCCGATCAAATGGTACGTGGCACGGTAGCGCTTCCACACGGAACAGGAAAAGAAGTGCGCGTTTTAGTATTGTGTACGCCTGATAAACAACAAGATGCAAGAGATGCAGGTGCTGACCATGTAGGTTTAGACGATTATATCGAAAAAATTGAAAAAGGTTGGACTGACATTGATGTTATCATCACTATGCCTACTGTAATGGCAAAAGTGGGTAAATTAGGAAAGATATTAGGACCAAGAGGTTTGATGCCTAATCCTAAATCAGGTACAGTAACAATGGACGTAGCGTCTGCAGTGAAAGAAGTAAAAGCTGGTAAAATTGACTTTAGAGTTGATAAAACTGGTATCGTTCACGCTGGAATTGGAAAAGTTTCTTTTACTACTGAGCAATTAACAGCCAATATAATTGAATTGTTGATGACTTTGAGTAAATTAAAACCTTCAAGTTCTAAAGGTACTTATTTCAAAAGTATTCATTTGTCGAGCACAATGAGTACCTCTGTGAAAGTAGATAAAACCTCTGTAGCCGGTCTATAATTTTTATCACCTTTTTTAAACAAGGAAAAGAAATGACAAGAGAAGAAAAGGCAGTCATTATTGACGAATTGAAAGAAAAATTTGCTAATAATATATTTCTTTATATTGCTGACGCAGCAGGTATGAGCGTAAATGATACAAATCGTTTTCGTCGTATGTGTTTCGAAAGAGGTGTAGAATATGTTGTAGTAAAAAATTCTTTGATTAAGAAAGCCTTAGAAACTACAGGTACAGATTATACTCCTTTTAATAGTGTAGCTTTAAAAGGCTTCTCAGGAGTAATGCTTACCAATGAAGCAGGTAATATTCCCGCGAAACTATTACAAGAGTTTCGTAAAGGGGGCAATCAAAAACCTCTTTTGAAAGCGGCTTCTATTGATGGTTCGTTATTTATTGGCGAAGAGTCTTTGGAAAGTTTATCGAAAGTAAAATCTCGTTTAGAGATGATTGCTCAATTATTGGGTACTATTCAAGCACCGGGTAAAAGTTTGGCTTCTGCTTTACAAAGCAGCGGTAGCAAAATTGCAGGTGTATTGAAAACATTAGAAGAAAAACAATCATAAGTAATATTTTCTTCCTCATTTTATATTTTTATTTTATAGAATGACTAATTTTGATTATTTATAAAAGTTGTTTGTGATAACAACTTGTAACTTTAATATTTTTATTTATTTATCTCCGAATTTTTAAACTTTATAATACAATGGCAGATTTAAAAGCTTTTGCAGAACAAATCGTAAACTTGTCTTTGAAAGAAGTAAACGAGTTATTAACAATTTTAAAAGATGAGCATGGTATTGAGCCTGCTGCTGCTGCAGCGGTAGTTGCTGCACCTTCTGCGGGTAGCGATGCTCCTGCGGCTGCTGAAAAAACATCTTTTGATGTGATTTTGAAAAGCGCTGGCGCTCAAAAATTACAAATCGTTAAATTAGTAAAAGATTTAACAGGTTTAGGCTTAAAAGAAGCAAAAGACTTAGTTGATTCAGCTCCAAAACCTTTGAAAGAAGGTGTAGCGAAAGACGAAGCTGATGCATTAAAAAAACAATTAGAAGAAGCAGGTGCTGAAGTAGAAGTTAAGTAATTTTTGGCTACTTGCTTTTTTTCTTTTTCAATTTATTTGAATAATAGAAGATAAGTCTGTTCTTAAAATTTTATACTTATTTCTAAATTTTCTGCAATGTTTCAATTCATATTGATTTTGTTAAAATAGTTTTTTTAAATGGCAATGACCTAATTTAATCAAAATTAGGTCTATTGTCGTTTATTTTCTTATTTGTACTATAAAAGACTAAACAAATACTCTTTTTTTTCAAAAAAAAGAAAAGATTTATAAAAAATAACAATATAAAGCGTCATATTTCTAAATTATGCAAGCAAAAGATAAAAACGGTCGTATTAACTTTGCAAGGGTTAAAAAAATTGTAGATTATCCTGATTTTTTGGATATTCAATTACAATCTTTCAAAGATTTTCTTCAAATTAATACTCCCGCAGAAAAACGCGAAAACGAAGGACTTTTCAAAGTTTTTAAAGAGAATTTTCCTATTGGAGATTCAAGGGAAAACTTTTTATTGGATTTTATTGATTATTCAATTGACCCTCCTAAATATTCTGTTGATGAATGTATAGAAAGAGGGCTAACTTATTCTGTACCTTTGAAGGCAAAGCTTTGTTTAACAAGCAAAGATGAAGACTCTGATGCTCCACAGGTAATTGAACAAGAGGTTTTTTTGGGAAATATCCCTTATATGACCGAAAAAGCATCGTTTGTTATCAATGGTGCTGAAAGGGTGGTTGTTTCTCAACTACACCGTTCACCAGGTGTGTTCTTTGCTCAAAGCAAACATACTAACGGAACAAAATTATATTCTGCAAGGATTATTCCTTTTAAAGGTTCTTGGATTGAGTTTACAACAGACGTAAATAACGTTATGTTTGCCTACATTGACCGTAAAAAGAAATTTCCTGTTACTACTCTTTTGCGCGTGATTGGATATGGATTGGATAAAGATATTTTAGGACTTTTTGAATTGTCTGAAGATTTATTAGCAACTCCTGATAATTTACGCAATGCGATTGGTAGAAAATTGGCTGCAAGGGTTTTAAGAACTTGGACTGAAGATTTCGTAGATGAGGATACCGGTGAGGTGGTTTCAGTGGAACGCAGCGAGGTATTATTAGAGCGTGATTCAATTATTAGTGAAGGTGATATTGGCACTATTTTGCAATCAGGTGTGGAAACAATTATTTTACATAGGATAGGTGAAGTGGCTAATGATTATTCTATTATCTATAATACATTACAGAAAGATAAATCAAATTCTGAAAAAGATGCTTTGGAAGATATTTATCGTCAATTAAGAAATGCAGAAGCCCCTGATGAGCAAACTGCAAAAGAATTGATACAAAGTTTATTTTTCAGTGATAAAAGATATGATTTGGGCGAAGTAGGTCGTTATCGTATTAATAAAAAATTGACTTCTGATGTAGATCAAGTAAGAGTTTTGACCAAAAATGATATGGTTCAAATTGTGAAATTTCTTATTCAGTTGGCAAATTCAAATGAAGTTGTTGATGATATTGACCATTTGAGTAATCGTAGAGTACGTACTGTGGGTGAACAACTTTATACACAATTTGGTATTGGTTTGGCTCGTATGGCACGTACAATCAAAGAACGTATGAATGTACGTGATAATGAAGATTTTAAGCCTGTTGATTTAATCAATGCAAGAACTTTGTCATCTGTCATCAATTCGTTTTTTGGAACAAATCAACTTTCACAATTTATGGATCAAACTAATCCTTTGGCAGAAATTACGCATAAAAGACGTATGTCAGCTTTGGGGCCTGGTGGTTTATCAAGAGAAAGAGCAGGTTTTGAGGTGCGAGATGTGCATTATACGCATTATGGTCGTTTGTGTACGATTGAAACTCCAGAAGGGCCTAATATTGGTTTGATTTCTTCGCTTTGTGTGCATGCAAAAGTAAATGGAATGGGCTTTATCGAAACGCCTTATAGAGAGGTAGTAGATGGAAAAGCAACCACCAATTTAATTTACTTAACTGCTGAAGAAGAAGATGGAAAGCAGATTGCGCAAGCAAACGTTGAAATTGATGCAGAAGGTAATTTTTTAGAAGAAAGATTAAAAGCACGTTTTGAAGGTGATTTTCCTTTGGCATTGCCAGAAGAAGTACAATATATGGACATTGCACCCAATCAAATTGTATCTGTTGCTGCTTCTTTGATTCCATTTTTGGAACATGATGATGCGAATAGAGCGTTGATGGGTTCGAATATGCAACGTCAAGCAGTACCTTTACTAAGACCAAAAGCACCTATTGTAGGCACAGGTTTGGAAGGACGTTTGGCTATTGATTCGCGTGCCTTAATTATTGCTGAATATGATGGTGAAATTATTTATGTCGATTCAAAACAAATTACGGTAGATTATCTTTATGATGATGATTTTCGTTCTACTTCTTTTGATGATGATGTAAGAACTTATGAATTGATTAAATTTAGAAGAACTAACCAAGATACTTGTATCAACCTTCGTCCTATTGTAAGAAAAGGACAAAAAGTAAAAAAAGGGGAGGTTTTGTGTGAAGGATATGCAACTGAAAACGGCGAATTGGCACTTGGAGCAAATTTACAGGTTGCATTTATGCCTTGGCAAGGTTATAATTTTGAAGATGCGATCGTTATCTCTGAAAAAGTAGTAAGAAATGATATTTTTACTTCTATTCACATTGAAGAATTCGAAACTGAGGTAAGAGATACAAAACGTGGAGAGGAAGAATTAACTTCTGAAATTCCAAACGTGAGTGAAGATGCCATCAAATATTTAGATGACAATGGGATTGTTCAAGAAGGAACTTTTGTACGTGAAGGGGATATTTTGGTTGGTAAAATTACTCCAAAAGGTGAAACAGATCCTACACCAGAAGAGAAATTATTGCGTGCTATTTTTGGTGATAAGGCAGGTGATGTAAAAGATGCTTCTATGAGAGCTCCCGCTTCTTTGCGTGGTGTTGTTATTGAAACAAAACTTTTTGCAAGACCAAAAAGAGATAAGGATTTAAGAGAAAAGGCAAAACAAGAGTTGAAAGTTCTTACACAAGAATATTCGAAAAAATTAGCCGCAATTCGATTGAGAATGATTGAAAAAATGGTTGATTTGTTAGAAGGAAAAACTTGTTTTACTTTAAAACATAAATTTGAATCTCGTGAGATGATGTCAAAAGGAGTTAAATTTACTTACGATAATATTGTAAGAGCTTTTTTCCCTGATAAAGATCCTTATTCTGATGAAACATCTTATGTTGTGCCTGAAGAAGTAAATATCTTAATCAATATTAATTTTGAAAAAGTCACTGATGATGAAAAATTAAATCAGTTAGTAGTAACTTTGGTTAAAAATTATAATCGTCGTAGAAACGAAATTTCAGCTACTTTCAAACGTGAAAGATATGCCAAAGAAGTAGGTGATGAATTGCCAACAGGTATCGTTCAATTAGCAAAGGTATATGTAGCGAAAAAACGTAAATTACAAGTAGGGGATAAAATGGCAGGTCGTCATGGTAACAAAGGTGTTGTAGCAAGAATAGTATCTCCTGAAGATATGCCATTTTTAGCAGATGGAACACCTATGGATATTGTTTTGAATCCGCTTGGTGTACCTTCTCGTATGAACTTGGGACAGATTTATGAAACTATTTTGGGCTGGGCTGGATTGAAATTGGGTAGAAAATATGCTACTCCTATTTTTGATGGAGCGACACAAGTAGATGTAGATAATGAACTCAAAGAAGCGGGCTTACCTGAATATGGACGTGTTTATTTATATGATGGATTAACAGGGCAACAATTTGAACAACCTGTAACTGTGGGTATTATTTATATGTTAAAATTAGGTCACTTAGTTGATGATAAAATGCATGCGAGATCTATCGGGCCTTATTCATTAATTACTCAACAACCATTGGGAGGAAAGGCACAATTTGGTGGGCAACGTTTTGGAGAAATGGAAGTATGGGCATTAGAGGCTTTTGGGGCTGCTAATGTTTTACAAGAAATTTTAACAGTAAAATCTGATGATGTGATGGGACGTGCAAAGGCATACGAGTCTATTGTCAAAGGAGAAAATATACCTACACCAGGTATTCCAGAATCGTTTAATGTATTGATACACGAATTACGTGGTTTAGCTTTAGAAATTACACTCGAATAATAATAAAATTAGTAATTAAAAAATAGTTAGTAATCTATGAAAAAAATTATAATTACTAACTATTCATTCATTGTCAATTTTGCAATTTTAATTATTTAATTTTTTTTAATTTAAAATTTTAACAAATATAGTAATGGCTGCTAATAATAATAAAAATAAAAATAAGAAAATTACCAACGATTTTCGTACCATCACCATTAGTTTGGCTTCTCCTGAATCTATCAAGGATGGAGCAAAGGGTGAAGTTACACTACCAGAAACTATTAACTATCGTACTTATAAACCTGAAATGAACGGTTTATTTTGCGAAAAAACTTTTGGACCAGTAAAGGATTGGGAATGTCATTGCGGTAAATACAAACGTATTCGTTATAAAGGTATTGTTTGTGATAGATGTGGGGTAGAGGTTACAGAAAAAAAAGTAAGACGCGAAAGAATGGGCTATATCGAATTAGTCGTTCCAGTTGCTCATATTTGGTATTTCCGTTCATTACCCAACAAAATTGGTTATTTATTAGGGTTGCCTTCTAAAAAATTAGACCAAATTATTTATTATGAAAGATATATTGTCGTTCAAGTAGGAAAAGCAGATGGCGTAGCCAAATTGGATTTTTTGACTGAAGACCAATATGTAGATATATTAGACAAATTACCACAAGGAAATCAACATTTAGAAGATACTGACCCTGAAAAGTTTATTGCTAAAATGGGAGCAGAGGCATTGGAAATGTTACTTCGTTCTACTAATCTTGATGAACTTTCTTATGAACTAAGAAATACTGCCTCTATTGATAAATCTCAGCAAAGAAAAGCAGAAGCTTTGAAACGTTTGAGAGTTGTAGAAGCATTTAGAGCATCAAAAGGTAGAGATGAAAACAAACCAGGCAAAGTAGAAAATAAACCTGAATGGATGATTATTAGAATGGTGCCTGTAATTCCACCTGAATTACGTCCTTTAGTGCCTTTAGATGGTGGTCGTTTTGCTACTTCTGATTTGAATGATTTGTATCGTAGAGTAATCATTCGTAATAATCGTTTGAAAAGATTAATTGAAATCAAAGCACCTGAAGTAATTTTGCGTAATGAAAAACGTATGCTTCAAGAGGCTGTTGATTCTTTATTTGATAATTCACGCAAAGTAAATGCAGTACGTGCTGATGGAAATAGAGCATTGAAATCGCTTTCTGATATGTTGAAAGGAAAACAAGGTCGTTTCCGTCAAAATTTATTAGGAAAAAGGGTAGATTATTCGGGACGTTCTGTAATTGTAGTAGGACCAGAATTAAAACTACACGAGTGCGGATTACCAAAACAAATGGCTGCTGAGTTGTTCAAACCTTTTATTATCCGTAAATTGATGGAAAGAGGCATTGTCAAAACAGTAAAATCTGCTAAAAAAATTGTAGATAGAAAAGACCCCGTTGTTTGGGATATTTTGGAAAATGTACTAAAAGGACATCCTGTACTTTTGAACAGAGCGCCAACTTTGCACCGTTTAGGTATTCAAGCGTTCCAACCAAAATTAATAGAAGGAAAAGCAATTCAGTTACATCCATTGACTTGTACGGCATTCAATGCCGATTTTGATGGTGACCAAATGGCTGTTCACGTTCCATTAGGACACGCGGCAGTATTGGAAGCCTCTATTTTGATGTTGTCTGCACATAATATTTTAAATCCTGCGAATGGTGCTCCTGTTACTGTGCCTTCACAAGACATGGTTTTGGGTTTGTATTATTTGACTTTGGGAAGAAAAGGTACGCCTGAAAATCCTGAACAAGGTGAAAATAAAAATTATTATAGCTCTGAGGAAGTCATTTTGGCTATTAATGAAAAAAGATTATCTAAACATGCACACATCAAAGTGAGAGTTCCTGTACGTCAGGCTGATGGTTCTAAAAAAGAACAACTCATTGAAACTGTTGCTGGTCGTGTGATTTTTAATAAATTTGTACCTGAAGAAGTAGGTTATATTAATGAATTATTGACAAAGAAAAAATTGCAACTTATCATTGCAAAAATCTTTAAAATTGCAGGAAATACAAAAACAGCTACTTTCTTAGATGATATTAAATTTTTAGGTTTCCAAACAGCATTTAGAGGCGGATTATCTATCGGATTAGGTGATGTAATGGTTCCTGAAGAAAAAGATGGTTTGGTAAAAGAAGCAAAAATAAAAGTTGAAGCAGTAAGAGATAACTATGATATGGGTTTGATTACTGAAAATGAACGTTATAATCAGGTAATTGATGTATGGACAAAAACAAATACAAAAATTACAGAGGTGCTTTTGAATCAACTCAAAAATGATAGACAAGGATTTAATCCTATTTATATGATGATGGACTCGGGAGCGCGTGGTTCTAAAGAGCAAATTCGTCAATTAGGTGGTATGCGTGGGTTGATGGCAAAACCACAGAAAAATTTACAAGGTTCTGTAGGTGAAATCATCGAAAATCCTATCTTGTCTAACTTTAAAGAAGGACTTGATGTATTAGAGTATTTTATCTCTACTCACGGAGCGCGTAAAGGTTTAGCAGATACGGCTTTGAAAACAGCTGATGCAGGTTATTTGACGCGTAGGCTTGTAGATGTTGCACAAGATGTGATCGTAAATGAGGAAGATTGTGGAACTTTGAGAGGTATTTCTATTATGGCTTTGAAAGAAAATGAAGACATTGTTGAGCCTTTGAGAGAAAGAATTGTGGGACGTGTAGCAGTACATGATGTTTTACACCCTGTCAATGATGAAATTTTAGTAGAAGGTGGCGAAGAAATTACTGAGGAATTTGCACAAATTATTGAAGAAGCAGGTATAGAAAGCGTTGAAATTCGTTCTGTATTGACCTGCGAAACAAAAGTAGGTACTTGTTCTAAATGTTATGGACGTAACTTGGCAACAGGTAGAATGTCGCACATTGGAGAAGCAGTAGGTGTTATTGCTGCACAATCTATCGGGGAGCCAGGTACACAATTAACATTACGTACTTTCCACGTGGGTGGGGTAGCACAGAACTTAGCAGCAGATGCAACAATTCGTTCTAAATACGAAGGAAAAGTACGTTTAGATGAGGTAAGAAAAGTAGAAGGAAATGATAATGAAGGTAATCTTACTGATATTGTAGTTAGTCGTTCGGGTGAAGTGAGAATTACATCGCCTGATGGTAAAAAAGTTTATATGACTACTCGTATTCCTTATGGCTCTTATTTGCGTGTAAAAGAAGGACAAGATATTAAAAAAGGTGATTTGATTTGTGAATGGGATCCTTTTAATGCCGTTATGGTATCTGAGGTTTCTGGAATTGCTAATTTTAGAGCCATCGAAGAAGGTGTGAACTGTAAAGTGGAATCTGATAATCAAACAGGACACAAAGACACAGTAATTACTGAAACGAAAGATAAAACTAAAAATCCATCTATTGTGATTGACCAAGGAGATGATATTGAAAAATCATACAACTTGCCATCAGGTGCTCGCATTGTAGTAAGCAATGGAGAGGTGATTAAAGTAGGGAAAATTTTAGCAAAAATCCCACGTATAATGGGTAAAAATAGAGATATTACGGGTGGTTTGCCACGTGTTACTGAATTGTTTGAAGCACGTAATCCATCTAATCCTGCTGTTGTGAGTGAAATAGACGGAGAAGTAGAATATGGAGAAATCAAACGTGGTAGTCGTGAAATATTTGTACGTTCAAAAGATGGTGCAGTTGAAAAACGCTATATGGTTAATCTATCAAAACATATTTTGGTACAACAAAATGACTTTATTCGTGCAGGCGAGGCACTTTCTGATGGTGCAATTACACCTTCAGATATTTTGGCTATCAAAGGACCTACCGCAGTGCAAGAATATTTAGTGAACGAAATTCAAGAGGTATATCGTTTGCAAGGTGTAAAAATCAATGATAAACATATTGAATGTATCGTTAGACAAATGATGCAAAAAGTTGAAATTGTTGAGCCTGGTGATACAAGTTTCTTACCTGGTCAATCAGTAGATAGATTTATTTTCCGTGCTGAAAATGACACAATGTTAAACTTAAAAGTTGTCGTTGATGCGGGCGAATCTAAAAACTTAAAACCTGGACAAATCGTAACTCCACGTCAATTAAGAGATGAAAATTCATCATTAAAACGTAGAGATATGAAAATTGTGAAAGTAAGAGATGCACAACCTGCAGTTTCAAGACCTGTTTTACAAGGTATTACACAATCTTCACTTGGAACAAGTAGCTTTATTTCGGCTGCATCTTTCCAAGAAACGACTAAAGTATTGAGTGAAGCAGCGATTGCCGGTAAAATTGATTACTTATTAGGATTGAAAGAAAACGTAATTGTTGGACATTTAATTCCTGCGGGTACAGGTTTGAGAGCGTATGAAAACATTGAAGTTGGTCCGCAAATGGAAGGAGACGAAAATATGGATTCAGATGAATTTAAACGTACTGTAAGTAAAAAAGAAAAAATGTTAATGTAAAATTTGATATATTTTTCAATATAAAAAATGCAGTCTATTTCGATAGATTGCATTTTTTTTTAGAAATGATAAATCCATTCATTTTTTGGAGTAACTTTTCCACCTAATCTTTGTTTAAAAATAGAGAGTCCTTCGTTGACAATGCTTTTATCAGTGGCAATACCTAAATCTAAAATTTGATAATTATTTTCGAAAGCATATTTTGTTAATTGAGCAAATAAAAAAACCAAAGGACTGAAAGTAAGAAAGTCAATGTTATCAGCTGGATAAAAAGAATACAAAATTTTTTCATTCATACGAACTGTTACACATAAAGCAGCAATAACATCTTCTTTTTTGACTGTAAAAATTTCAATTTCCTCTGGAAAATTCTCCACTAAATTGATAAAATCCTTTTCAATGAGTGTCATTGGATAATTTTTTCGTTCTCTACTTTTTTTTATAAATGAATGAACAAAAGAAAGGTCAATGTTCTGATTTTCTTTTTGAAAAATAAAATCATTTTTTAAGCATTTTTGATAACGTCTTTTTTCTGATGAATGAAAAAAATCTACATTATTCTCACTTAATTCAAGATGAAAATTAAGTTCATTGTTTTGTATTTCAAATTTACTTTTTATCAAAATATTTTCTATGAGTGTTGCATTTTTATCATCATAACAAAAAGGGAAATTTTTGAGATGTATTTTTTTTGTGTTTTTTGAAGATAAAAATATTTTTATAGACTCTACAAACAACAAAAAATCTGTGTCATTCATATTTTCATCAACACAGAAACTACCAAAAGTAGCACGAAAAGGGCTATAAAAAATACTGTCTGCTAATATTCCACCCAGAAAACATTGTATTTTATCGTCTTTTATCCAAAGAAAACAAAAATATTCACCAATATTTTCTTTATTTTGATACAAAATATGCTTTTCTTCTTGCAAAAAAAAGCAAGAAGGAAAAGCATATTTATTTTGTAAACCTATATTTTTTTGAATAATTTGGAACATAGTTTAGATATACTTAGTAAATTTTGATTTGTACAAAATAATACCATTATTAATGTTAGTTTTTTTCTGTTTTTTCATTATTTTTATTAGGGTTTTGTGTATTATTACAACTATTTTCTGTTATTTTTGGTTCAAACTCCCAAATTATATTTAATGTAATTTGTTAAAAATATAAATTAAAATGATAAAAATTAGAAAAAAAAGTAGTAATTATTTGGAAAATTCAAAAAAAAACTCTAACTTTGATACGTCAAATCAAATAAAATTATTTGCAATGGGAAAAGTGAAAGAATTTGAAATGCCCGATTTTGATACAGATGTAATCGAAATTGAGGAAAGTAAATTAGTCGTTTTTAATGATGACACCAACACATTCGAACATGTGATAGATACCTTAGTAGATGTGTGTGGGCATACTCCTGAACAAGCAGAACAATGTGCTTGGATTATTCATTCAAAAGGAAAATATGCTGTAAAAGAAGGTGAATTTGAATCGTTAGCTCCTATGAGAAACGATATTTGTCGTAGAGGAATTTCGGCAGAAATAATGTAAAATACTGATTGATAGATAAGAAATTAAAAAAAGAAGAATTTATGACGATAAATTCTTCTTTTTTTTCTCAGTAATATACAATCTAAGCAGAAGTTTGAACTTCAGAATTAGAATTTTCAATCGGTTTTTCTTCCTTGTTTTCTTCTTTTGTTCCAAAAAATCTATTTTGATAAATTACCATAAACATTACACCTATAAAAATTGAAGCATCAGCAACATTAAAAATAGGCCACAATGCCAAATGAATGCCACCCAACCAATCAGGTAAATAACCTTGCCAAATATCAACATAAAACATATCGATTACTTTGCCATGAAACCAAGGGGTGATTGCGTCTTTTGGAGCATTATTTTCTAAAAAAACGCCATAAAATGTACTATCAACCACATTACCCAAAGCACCAGCCAATACCAAAGCAACACACCAAGCCAAGCCCGTTTTGTTGTTGTTTTTGACTAAATAAATAATGTAATAACCAATAGCAAAAGTAGCAATCAATCTAAATAAAGTGAGTATTAACTTACCATAAGGAGTATCTAACTTGATACCAAAAGCCATTCCTTCATTTAGAATATAGTGTAATTTGAGCCAATTTCCCAACATCTTTATTTCTCCCGCTTCACCAGGTAATACATTAAAATGCACCCATAATTTTACAAATTGGTCGAGGGCAATAATCAAAAAACTGATAATAAAGTATTTATAATATTTCATTGAACTAACGATAATCAATTAAATAAATTTTTATATTTGACTGCAAAGTTAGTGAATTATTTTTTAAATTTATTACAAAGTTTCATTTAATTCTTTGAAAATATTAACTCCCGCTGAAGTTCCAATTCGTTCCGCTCCCATATTCAAAAAATCTTTGACTTGTGATAAGGTGCGTATTCCGCCTGATGCTTTGATGCCTACGTGTATTGGTGTGTGTTCACGCATCAATTTTATTGCTTCAATCGTTGCGCCTTGTGGTGCAAAACCTGTGGAAGTTTTGACAAAATCAGTACCTGCATCACTGCATAAATGACATAACTTTATAATTTCCACGTCTGTAAGGTAAGCAGTTTCGAGAATGATTTTCAGCAAACCATTTGCCTCGTGAACTTTTTGTGCAATTTGTGCAATTTCAGGTTTTATCCATTCCCAAGCCTGCATTTTTACCGCAGAAATATTCATAACGACATCAAATTCATTGACTCCATCTTTGATAGCAGAGGTAATTTCTTGCATTTTTACTTCGCTTCTTTGATAGCCTAACGGAAAGCCTATGACCGTAACTAATTGAACATTACTTGAATTTCCTAAATCTCTGCGGGCTTTTTTTGCCCAATAAGGAGGGACACAAATGCCTCCAAATTGATATTGATTTGCTTCCTCTATTAATTTTTCAATGTCTGCACTTATGAGTGTTGGCTGTAAATTAGTATGTTCGATGGATTGAAGAATAGTGTTTTTATCAAAATTTATCATTATTTTTTCTAATTTTATTATTATTATTATTTATTCTTTAAAAGCTTGGTAATGAAAAACTTGTTTTGTTTTTTCTTCTTCTAATACCAAAATCATTTTTTTTGAGGTTAATTTTTCAATTTTAAATTTGAGTGGAGGGTCATTTTCGCCTTGTAAAATAATTGCATTTTGGTCATCTGTAAATTTCCATTGATTTTTTTTTGTTGTTTTTTTCT
Organism: Cytophagia bacterium; assembly: GCA_004294005.1. Lineage (GTDB taxonomy): Bacteria > Bacteroidota > Bacteroidia > Cytophagales > Microscillaceae > RDXZ01. The sequence goes on along the minus strand of RDZP01000030.1, from coordinate 9,647 downwards.
TCAAAGTTTTGATATAAACCAAACAAGTACCACCTTTTTGAAAGTGTAAAATGGTTTGAATACCTTTTTTTCTTTGTTTTTCTAAATTCTCTTCTGAAATTTTATTGTTTTCGATTTGTAATGAAACCATCAACCATTGTTTTGTCAAAAGTTTTGTTTTGTCTTTTATGATTGGAGTGGAGAATTGGCAAAAAATAAGAATAATTGTGCCAAAAAATAGTGTTTTTTTCATATTTTCATATACGTTTTTGAGTAAAAAAAGTTTTTTTATTAAGAAGAATATTTTTTATAAAGTATTCTAATATCAATAAAAAAGTCATATTTTTTTTGAAAAAAAATATAAAAAATGTTTATCTTTGCGTTATAAAATAAAATAATTAAAATTATGGATAATAAAAAAGAATTTCCAACAACAAAAAAAGATATATTGGCAAATGCTGAAAATCCTGAATGGTTAGAATGGAAACAAATACAAGAAAAATATCCAAAAAAATGGGTAATGCTTGGCTACAAAGACAAAGGTTCGATGGATAGTACAGTAGCACATGTATTAGGTATTGCTGAAACTTTTGATGAAATAAATGCTTTTCATTCAAAATACAGTGATATATTCAATAGCATGAAAATATACATTGCTGGCTTTTCTACAAGAATAACGACACTTACCAAAAGAAAAAAAAGAATGATTATTAGTCTAAAAGCAGTTGTAATAGAATGAAAAAAAAATCAGAAATACCTTTTAAATTCTCTAATGATGGATTTATTCTTTTGGATATTGTTTTTTTATTTTATAATAATTATAATGAGATAAAATCAGAAAAGTTCACTTTTGTCTTTGATACAGGTTGCAATAGTACAGTCATCAATACTAAATTTGCTGCTCGTCTTAATTTTGAAATCAATAAAAAAACACCAAAATCAAAAATTAGGACGGCAAGCAAAGTAGAAACTACTTACAAATACATAAGTCCACTTGTGGAAATGCCCGAAATTGCCTATAAAATTGAAAATTTTGAAGTGCAATTTTTTGATGTTTTGGTAGATGAAGAAGAATATGCAGGTTATTTAGGGTTAGATTTTTTTAAAGGTAGAAAATTTTGTGTTGATTTAGATAGTCAAATTATTTCATTAGAATAGCTTAATTATTGCTCAAAAAAAAAGAAAAATAATATTTTTTGCTTCCATTCAAACTCAAATCAAAATTTAAAATCATACATTTTTTAATTTTTTTTAACGCTTTATAAATTCGTTATCAAATTTTACGCTTATCTTTGCAGCCTCATCAAAAAATAAATTAAAAAATGGCACATTATTTAGTTTTAGACCTCGAAATGTCAGGTACAAATGTAGAATACAACGAAATTATACAAATTGGAGCAGTTTTGTATGATGAAAATTGGAAAGAATTAGGACAATTTTTGGACAATGTTTATCCCGAAGACAAAGATAATTTTTCAGCCTCCGCCGAAGCAGTGCATGGATTGACTTGGGAAGAACTCCAAGATGCACCTATGTTACACGAATTATTGCCTGAATTAGAAGATTGGATTGTTGAAAAAATTGGTATCAGAAAACCTACAACTACACAAAAAGAAAATACACTCAGAAATGTAATTATTTGTGGACAAAGCGTTATCAATGATATTAATTTTTTGAAATTTGCTTATAAAAAAGAAAATTTAAAATGGAATTATTCTTACACTTTGATGGATTTGCATACCTTGTCTTATTTTCTATTTGAAATTTTTAAAGAAAATAAAATGGATACGCCAAAAGGAAGAAGTCTTGGTAAAATTGCTGAATTTTTTGGTTTTAATAGAGAAGACTCTTTGCATAACGCCTTAGAAGATGCGGTTTTGACAGGAAAATGTTTCAAAAAAATAATGGAATATACCAAAACTTTGACAATACAAAAATAAAATTGCTATAAATAATAACATATTATAAAAAAATAAATATTTTAAATATTCTTTGTTATTCATTTTAAAATAATTACCTTTGCAACACTAAATAATAAAAACAATTATCAAAACTAATTTATAAATAGATTTTTTCTTTATAAATAATTGATAATCAAATATTAAGATAAAAAAATACTCAATTATTCATTGATTTATGATGACAGAACAACAACATACTATTTCAGATTTGTACCAAGATTGGTTTTTAGATTATGCTTCTTACGTAATCTTAGAACGAGCCGTCCCTAATATTAACGATGGTTTAAAACCTGTGCAAAGACGTATTTTGCATGCGATGTTTCAAATGGATGATGGACGTTTTCATAAAGTAGCCAATGTAGTCGGGCAGGCAATGCAATATCATCCGCATGGTGATGCTTCCATTTATGAGGCTTTGGTCAGTGTTGGGCAAAAAGATTTGATGGTTGATACACAAGGAAATTGGGGCGATATGAACACAGGTGACGGGGCAGCGGCAGCACGTTATATTGAATCGAGATTATCAAAATTTGCCTTAGAAGTTGGTTTTAATCCACAAACAACTCATTGGCAAAAATCGTATGATGGACGCAAAAAAGAACCCATTACTTTGCCTATGAAATTTCCTTTTTTGTTGGCACAAGGCACAGAAGGTATTGCAGTAGGATTAGCAACAAAGGTAATGCCTCATAATTTTTGTGAATTGATTGAAGCATCTATTGATATTTTGAATGGAAAAGAAACCAACATTATGCCTGATTTTTTTATGGGAGGAATTGCTGATTGCTCACAATACAGAGGCGGAATGAAAGGTGGAAAAATTCGTATCCGTTCTCATATCGAGATTAGAGGTAAAAAAGACCTCGTTATCAAAGATATTCCTTATGGTTGTACTACAGGTTCTTTGATTGATTCTATTTTGAAGGCAAATGATGAAGGTAAAATTAAAATTAAAAAAGTAATTGATAATACAGCCAAAGATGTAGAGATTTTGGTAGAATTGGCAGCAGGTATTTCTCCTGAACAAACCATTGATGCTTTGTATGCTTTTACTGATTGTGAAGTGTCTATTTCACCTAATACTTGTGTAATTGTTGGCAATAAGCCGCAGTTTATTGATGTGAATGAAATGTTAAAAATTTGTACTTTTAACACCAAAGACCTATTAAAAGAAGAACTTGAAATCAAAAAAAATGATTTATTAGAGAAAATTTTATATGGTTCGTTGGAAAAAATATTTATCGAAAATCGAATCTATAGAGATATAGAAGAATGTACGACTTGGGAAGATGTTTTATTAAAAATTGATATAGGATTAACGCCTTATAAACCTCAATTTTATAGAGAAATTATCAAAGATGATTTGATAAGATTAACAGAAATAAAAATAAAAAGAATTTCTAAATATGATACTTTTAAGGCTGATGAACTAATGAAAAGCAGAGCGCAAGAATTAAAAGAAACAGAAGAACATTTGGCAAATTTGAACCGTTTTTCTATCAATTATTTTAAAAATCTACTCAAAAAATATGGAAAAGGCAGAGAAAGACGCACTGAATTGCAGTCTTTTGATGCTATCAAAGGAACAGAAGTGGCACTTAATAATCAAAAACTATACGTCAATCGTGCTGATGGTTTTATAGGTTATGGCTTGAAAAAAGACGAATTTGTATGTGATTGTTCTGATATTGATGATATTATTATTTTTACTGATGATGGAAAATATTACATCAAAAAAATAGGTGAAAAAGTGTTTGTTGCTAAAAATATTATTTATTTGGCAGTTTTTAATAAAGATTTGAAAGATGCTACTTTTAATACTATTTATAAAGATGGTGAAAGTGGAATCTCAATGATGAAACGTTTTCAGGTGCAAGGTGTTATCAGGGACAAAGAATATGACCTCACAAAAGGTAATCCAAAATCAAAATTGATGTATTTTAGTGCTAACTTACAAGGAGAAACTGAAATTGTAAAGGTTACACTTTCGCCAAGTTGTAGTGCGAAAAATAAAACTTTTGAATATAATTTTGCAGATTTGGAAGTGAAAGGAAAAACAGCCTTAGGTAATATCTTAACAAAATACCCCGTTAAAAAAATTGATTTTAAATCAAAAAGTGATGCTGCGAAGAAAAAAACAACAGACGAAAAAGCAGGTGAAAATGCTTTGTTTAAGGGGAAATAAATTTTTTGTATTTTATTTTTAGAATGGATAATTTATTTCTCTATTCTAAAAATTTGATAAATTTAACAAACAATAAAAAAATGGAAGCAGAACCAATTACCAACCGAGTAGCCACAAGTAGTTTGATAACGCTTGATTTAGAAGAATTGTACCAAAAAGAAGAGAGAATTGTCTATGATTTGAAACAAAATCTTTGGCAAGGAATGATTCTAAAAGAAAAAGATTTTAGAGAATTTCTAAAAAATAATGATTGGACAATCTATCAAGATAAATTAGTGGCTATTACTTGTAGTGCTGATGCTATCGTTCCTACTTGGGCGTATATGTTATTGTCGATTCATATCAATCCTTATGCTAAAAAAATTATATTTGGTAATTTAGATGATTTAGAAAATATTTTATTTGATGAAGCAATCAATCAAATCAATACAGAAGAATATTTGGATAAAAAAGTAGTTATCAAAGGTTGTAGCAAAGTGAATGTTCCTGTCAGTGCTTATCTCAAAATTACTAACTTACTACAATCAAAAGTACAGAGTTTGATGTTTGGAGAGGCTTGTAGTAGTGTTCCATTATACAAAAAAAGAAAAATTGAAGAAAAGAACAAGATAAAAGTTGGTGCAAGCGTCCACGCTTGCACCAAGAGCAACCTTTATTTCAAAATTTCTCTTGCATTCTTTTCATCTTCTTTGAGTTGATGCGTCATTTCTTGTAGATTGATAAATTTTTTATCTTCCCTGATTTTATCTACCAAAAATATTTTCATTTTTTTGCCGTATATTTCTTGCTCAAAATCAAAAATATTCACTTCAATTCTTTTTTCTAAATCTCCTGAGAGTGTTGGGCGATTGCCAATATAGAGCATACCTTTGTAAATTTTTGTGTTGAGTGATATTTTAACTGCATAAATCCCATCAGCAGGAATTAATTTTGAGTTATCAATAATATTCAAATTAGCAGTAGGAAATCCAATAGTTCGTCCTATTTTATCACCTTCTACGATTGTGCCGTTGAGTTCATATTCACTGCCTAAATATTGATTTGCCATTTTGATATTGCCTTCTGTCAAAGCATTTCTTATTTTGGTAGAACTAATGGTATTATTTTCTAAATCTTGCCTCAAAATCTCCTCGATTGTAAAATGATATTGATGGTTATTTTTCAATAAATAATCCAATCCACCTTCTCTGTTTTTGCCAAAGCGATGGTCATAACCTATGACTAATTTTTTTGTATTGAGTGCGTCAATATAAATTTTTTGTATAAATTCATCAGCAGAAATTTGTGAAAATTCAGCAGTAAAAGGTAATATTAACAAATGATTGATACCTAAATCAGTAAATTTATCGATTTTTTTTTTTTTTTTAGTTAATTCTTTCATTTCCTCTATATTTTGATTGACAATATTGCGTGGGTGCGGATGAAATGTTATCACTACCGTCTGTCCGTCATTGAGTTGAGCAATTTCTTTCAAACGCATCAATATTTTTTGGTGTCCTCTATGCACGCCATCAAACGTACCACTTGTTACGACTGCATAAGAGAAATAAGGAAGGTTTACTAAATTGTGATGTACTTGCATATCTAATTTTTAGTGCAAAATTACAATAAAATTATAAAATAAATACTTTTCCATTTATTTTTTTGTTTTTTATGGCTATCAAACTTGATAAAAAGTTATAAAAAATACCACCCAATCGGCTTAAGTCTATAAAAAATAAAACTATCACAAGTTTAGTGAAGCGTAACTCGTGCCTTTGTATTGATATACACATTATACAGATCGGAAAGTGTTTTTGTAAGATTTGTCATTTTGAGCAAAGCGAAAAATCTTACTTTTAAATGACTATTTCTAAACCAAAAATAAGATTCCTCCTTTCAGTCACAATGATAAGCTTTATCCCAAAACCACTTTCTAATGTGTATAGAAGTCTCCGGACTTCACCACTCGGAGAGTGGATTTTTTGATAGAAAAAATAAAGTAAAATATTTGTACAAATCAATTATATTTTTTATATTTGCATCATCAAACGAGAGTAGTGAAAAAATAAAATATGTTAATTATTTGTTAAAAACACTAAAAAATTAGGAAATATTTTTTTTTTTTTTTGCAAATTTGCATCATCAATATAAGATTCTATTGTATATTTATTAACAATTAAAAATTATATTTCTTATGAAAACATTAGAAAGTGTAAAAAATGATGTGTTTGCTTCGTTTGCAGATGCACAAATGAGCAAAGAGGAAATGAAAATGGTGAAAGGTGGGGGAAACTATATTTGTTTTTCTGGACCAAATAAAAACTCTTTGAGAGGATATCCTATGGAACAAAATTATGCTTCACAAGCCGACGCAGATAATGCATGTGCCGCTTCTCGTGCAGGGAGAGAAGAAGTTACTTTTGCAGTAGCACGTTAATCTATTTCTAAATCCCATATCTTATCTGTGGGATTTAGTAACTTTTCAATTTTTATAAAAAAAATTTATATTGATGGTTCTAAAATTATCTCCCAAGAATACATTAATTATTCTTTGTCTTTTACTTCATTTGTCATCAAAAGGGCAAGATACAAAGTTTTTGTATGAAAGATCAGCATGTAACCCAAAAAATACTATGTTTTGTGATAGTACCGATGTTTTTTATGGTAATTCGATAACGCTTAACAATATTGAATTATCAAAAAGAAAAAATAAAATGTTTTTCGTAACAAAATCATTTTGTTATCATCGATGTATTGTTTATACGATTCCCGTTGGAAAAAGATTAAGAATAACCAATCATAAAGATGGAAGACCCAGTGGAAATAGAAAAAATATACGATATGACCAAAATGATAACCCTCAAAAAAAAGAAGATACTTATTTATGGATGTTCAATAAGAATTGGTTAGATGGATACATTGTCAATCAATATTTTTATTTTAATTCAACAGCTACATACAAAGGCAGACCATTCACTTCCCCTTATTTTTTTATCGAAATGATTGATGATTGTTTTGAAGTTGAAGTACTTAGTAATGTATTGTTTAATTCTAATCAAAAACAGTTAAGTGATTCTATCTCTTTTTTATTGAATGATGTATTGTCCAGGCAAAAAAAAATATTAGGTTTTGAATACCAGAATGATACATTAAGTCAAAATAAATTCCAATTAGAAATAAAAGAAGAAGTAGACACACAAAATAAAACATCAATGAAATTGTATTGGATTGAAAAAATAAGTCAAAAAAAATATGAATGGTTGAATATTACCAATTTTCAAGGTTGGAATAAACAACAGAAAACAGAGATTAAAACAAAAATTAAACAAAAATTATCTTTGTATCTTATTACTTGGGAAAAAAGATTATCAACAAAAAATACCAATCAACTTTTAAGAATTATTTGTGAAGATTTGCCAATCCAATTCAAAACGCCTACAGTTGATTGGCGTGGTCGTTCAGTTGGCTTACCAAGAGAATCGATGTTGGTCAGTACAAACTTAAGTATTTTTCTCAATAATATTATTGTAAGACAACAAATATATGGCAATAAAAAATTTGACTTTTTTCTAAAAAAACCAAATGACAACTTCAAAGGGAAAACTTTATATTTAAAAACAATATTGGATTTTGATACTAAAAATAAATACTTTTTGACTTTATCAATGAAAGGAAAAGAAAATAAAACAATAATTTTTGATGAAGACAGAATTAGTGATAATGATATGGCAGAATCAACAGTAGAATTAGTGAATGTATTAGAAAAATGGATAAATGAATAGAAAATGAGTAAAATAATAATAATTACATTGATGCTTTTTTCTTTTTTAAATAGTATTGAAGCACAAAATATCAAGTATATCAATAAAAATAAACGAAAAGTTAATTTATTGAACATGAGGTGTAATTTATTTATTGATGAGGTCAAAGATACTAATAAAGTGATGAGAGATTTAGAAAATTATGTGTATAAAAGTATTGATTCTATCAAAAATATTTATCATTTTGACTTGATGCCTTTTAATAGTAAAAAGATAAAAAATGGATATCACTTTTTATTTGCAAATGGACATTCAAAGGAAATGGAAATATTAGCCAATAATAGTAATATTATTTGTGAGTTTATTACTTTAGAAAAACCAAACACGACAAAGAAAGATAGTATCTCAGTAAAAGTAACTTATCGTGAACATACATTTGAAAATGATAATTACAAAAATTGGTATAAATATCAAACCTTTAAAGACTTTGTTAAGTATTTTGAAACTTTTTTTATTCCTCTGCATCAACTGTTGGCTTTTAAAAATAAATCAGATAATCCATTAAATATTGTTTGGAAAAATAATGTATTAGATAAAAACACTAAAAAAACAGCACATGAATATTTTTTATTTATTTTACACAACAAACTATGCAAGATGCAAGATAAATATACAATAAACGTTATTAAAGAAAAAGTAAATAATAATGATATTATCTTAAATACACATTTGGCAAGTACAACAGAAGATTACATTTTCTCTTTTAATTTTGTAGGTAAAAATTTAATTTTGACAGACCAAAATGGAAAACCAATTAAATTAAAAATAGAGATAAACAAAAAAGATTTTGATGATCAAAATTTTGATAAATTGATAGATTTTTTAGAAAAGACACTTGGGCAATTATTTTATTACAATTAGATTATGAGAAAAATTATTGTTTTATTTTTACTTTATTTTAGTATTACTATTTATATTTTTGCACAAATAGACACCACCTTAATTGGTAAAACTCCTCCTGAATTTGATATAATAAGTATTGATGACAAAATTTATCAATATTCAGACTTCAAAGGAAAAATTATAGTACTCAATTTTTGGTTTCCAAATTGTCCTCCTTGTGTGAAAGAAATTCCTTTGTTAAATAATGTTGTAAAATATTTTGAAAATAAAAAATCTGATATTGTTTTTTTGGCAATTTCTGTTGAAGGTGTAAAAGAATTTTTACAAAAATTTGGTAAACGCAAAGGTTTTTTATATCAAATAAGTTATAATGGAAAAGAAATAGCAGAATTATTTGGCATAACATCATATCCTACCAATATTATTATCGATAAACAAGGAAAAGTAACTTTCACAAGCGTGGGATATAGAGATAATATTAAAGAACAAATGATAGAAAATATTGAAAAGAATTTGAAATAATAGTTTAACCTTTAAAATAATTTTGCTTTTATTTTGAGGATTAAAATACCCCCCAACTGGCTTAAGTCTATAAATAAAATAAAAATTACCCAACTGGTCTAAGTCTATAAAAAAATAAAAAAAGTACACTGATTTAACTTTGAGCAAAGTGGAAACTTAAATCTTTGTATTGATAGAAGTCTCCAGACTTCACCACTCGGAGAGTGGAAAAGGCGTTAGTTTGGGCATATTTATTGGTTTGATAAGTTTTTTTTAATAAATATTTTGTTTGAATAAGAAAAAATATCTACCTTTGTTAAAAATAAAAAAAGACGCTTGGACGCAGTATTGTCATTCTTCGAATGACTGAAGTCT
>RDZP01000166.1 GCA_004294005.1 Cytophagia bacterium | reverse complement strand
GTCAAGATTAAGAAATTTAACAAATATTTTTCACAAAACAATAGAAAATAATATGCCAATTACATTCGATATAGACATCGAAAATGATGTCCTTTACAAGCGTGGAGAGATGAAAGAAAAGAAACAAGTTGTTATCAATCTCATCAATAAAAAATTTGACAATGTTTTTATTTCAGAAATTACAAATTTAACTATTGAGGAAATAGAAGAAATAAGAAAGGAAATAAAATAAATTACGTTCTTATTTTTGTAGTTTGTGGTAGATATGGCGTAAAAAAAAGAGAGAAAAAATAAGAATTTTATAACTTTTTTTTTCTCTCTCTAATTTATATAATTTGTAATCATTTATCTGTTTTTTAATGTTACAAACTAAAAAATATATTTATAATTCCTCTAATAATTTTTTCCTTTTTTCTTGAAATTCCTCCTCAGTTAACAAACCTTTCTCTTTTAAAGAAGCCAAAGTTTGTAATTTTTCAATCACATTTTCACTTTCCTGTTGAGATGGATTTTTATTGGTGTTTTCTTTTGTTTCCGATTTTTTTTCTTCTTCTTTAAAACCCATTGCACTGTTGGCTTGTTTACGCATATCTTCTACATAACTTTTTCCTTTTTCGAAAGCATTTTCGTAGATTTTTTTTGCATTATCAAAACTAAAAGCCGAAACTGCCTCGCCAATTTCTAAATATTTTTTAAAAACTTGTCCCATTGCATAGGTAGATGTACCTGAAAGTACTACCATTGGCATACTTCCTAAAAAAGAACCAATGACAGGGATAGATTTTAATAGACTTGCTCCTATCTTTGCAATCGTTGCTCCTGCAATTGAGCTAATCATATTTTTAGCAAATGCTTCATTATAATCACTTTGATAGAGCATACAAAGTTCTTTATACATATTTAATTGAATGGCTGAAACTGCCACAATATCTAAAATCGGTAGCGGAATTGCCCCTGCACCCATTGACCAAAGTACGTGGCTGTCAATTGTTTGGTCAGCCAAATATGAAACTTTATTGCTCATAAAAATAGATAAATGTTGATAAAATAATTGTAAATCAAGTAACTTGTATTGCAAGGTACTCGGTTTATACATATAACATTAAAAGTTTTAAAAAAGTTCTTTGAATGATTATTTTTTTTCTAAATTTGTTTCTTTTATAATTTTATCAGCGTTATAGGTAATATTTTTGATTGGTTTTCCTTGTGCATCAAATTCTTTCCATTCGCCATTTTTTTTGTCATATCTATACAAACCTGTCAAAATTACAGTACCTTTTTCGTTGAATTGTTTGTAAACTCCTGCCTTCATTCCACCTCTCAATGTGAAAGATTCATTTAATATTCCTTCGTTTGTATAGATTTGTGTGATGCCACTTTTGATGCCATTTTTGTATTCGACTGTTTTAGAAATATTACCGTTATTGGTATAATATTTGGCAATTCTTTCTATTTTATTATTGATATATGTTTCTTCTGCATTTGTTTTTCCATTTTCAAAATAGGTAATCCAATTGCCGTTCTTTTTGTTTTGTAATAAAAAAGCTTTTGTTTTTAGATTTCCATTTTGATAATATTCTTTTATTTCTTGTTCTGTTTCGTTATTTTTATAGATAGTAACGATTTTTTTTTGTCCATTGGCATAATAAAAATTTTCAGTATTGATTCTAAAACCATTTTTATAATAAGTTTCTTGTTTTGGTTTTCCGTCATCATAAAAAGCCAAATAATATTTGTCAGTTTGGTCTTGGTCATAAAAAGTTTTTAAAACAACGACTCCATTTGGATTATAGATAATAAATTCTCCTTGTTTTTTTCCATTTTTATTATTTGCTTTGATTTGAAGTTGTCCATTTTCGTGATAAGTTTTATAAATTCCGTGTTGTATTCCATTTTTATATTCTTCTTCTGAGCGAATCTTTGCAGAGATATAAAATTGTTTTTTCATTCCATTGAGTTTTCCATTCTCAAAAAATGCTTCTTCTTGCACGATTTCGTTATATTGTTCATAAAAAACTTCAGATTTTCCATTGGGTAAATTTTTCTCGAAAGTAGTTTTTTTGGCAATATTTCCATTTTCGTAATACTGCATCAAAATTCCTTGTAAACTATCATTTTTATAAATTCCTTTTTGTAATATTTTTTTTCCGTCTGGGGCATACATTGTAAAAACGCCATTTTTTAGGTCATTTTTAAAAGTGATTTCGCCTTGTTTTTCACCTGTTTTATAATAGGTAATAAATACGCTGTCTTTTTCATTTTCTTTATAAAAACCTTTTAAAATTATTTCGCCTTTGGTGGAATAGGCTTTGTATTCGCCTTCTTTTACTTCTTGATTGCCTTTTTCAATCACAAAAAATTCTTCTTTTATTTGATTTGGAATAGTATCAAAATAAATCATTTTTTTTTGTTGTGCTGATAGTATATTGGAAATATAAATAAAAAATAAAAGAATGATGCTATATTTCATTGTTATAAAGATTTTTAAAAAAGGTATAATATTTACCATTTTAAACGTTTGTTTTTTATTTTTGTTGTTATATTTATTTGAAATTGGCTTAAAAGTAGGATTTTCTTTTTTTTTAGACAAGATTTCAGGATTTTCAGGATTTTCTTTTTTTTAGACAGAATTTCATGATTTTTTTTTAGACAGGATTTCAGAATTTTCAGGATTTTTTTTCTTTGAAAATAAAAAAACGCTATAAAACTTTTTAAATAATTTTGTAGCGTTTTTGGAGATTTTAACTTTATAAATTTTTAATAATATTATCAGTAAATTGTTGAGTATTTGACTTTCCACCTAAATCACCTGTGCAATACTCTTTGATTGCTAATACTTTTGTCAGTGCATTATCAATTTTTTGGGCTAATTCGTTTTCTTTCAAGTATTCTAACATCAAAATAGCAGAGCGTAAAATCGCAGTTGGATTAGCAATTCCTTTTCCTGCAATATCAGGAGCAGTACCATGAACAGCCTCAAAAACAGCATACTCATCGCCTACATTTGCTCCTGAGACAACACCTAATCCACCTACTAAACCTGCACATAAATCAGATAAAATATCTCCAAACAAATTAGAAGTAACCATTACATCAAAATACTCAGGATTTCTTACTAATTGCATTGCCATATTATCAATGATTTTGTCTTCTACTTCGATGTTTGGAAAATCTTTTTTACAATTTTCTCCAGCCTCTAATAATAGTCTTCCTGAGTGTTTTAGGATATTTGCTTTGTGAATAATAGTAATTTTCTTACGATTATTTTGATGAGCATACTCAAAAGCAGCTCTGACAATACGTTCACAACCTCTTTTTGTAACTCTACTGATAGAATCTGCAATCTCTAATCTTTCATCATAATAACTAATACCTGAATAAAGTCCTTCAGTATTTTCTCTAAATAAAACCAAATCTACGTGATTAAATCTTGTTTCAACACCTTTGATATTTTTACAAGGACGAATATTGGCATACAAATCAAATAATTGTCTTAATTGAACATTGACACTTTGAAAACCTTTGCCAATTGGTGTTTCAGCAGGTCCTTTGAGTGCTATTTTATTGGTTTCAATAGATGTCACCAATTCGTCAGGCAATAATTTTCCTGTTTTATCCAGAGCAGTTTTTCCTATGAGTTGTTCGTCCCATTCAATAGGTGCTTTTGCTGCTGCAAAAATTTGTTTGACTGATTCGACTATTTCTAAACCTATGCCATTACCTGCAATGAGTGTTATTTTGTGCATTATTTTTTTATTTAAGGATTAAAAAAAACTTTGCAACAAAGGTATAAAAAAAATAGATAAAAAATAAAATTCATAATAATTATTTTTTATTTCCAATTATTTTAACTCCAAGAAGTTAATTTGGATATTATTTTCTTTTTCTTGAACACTGATTATTTTGTTATCAATCATTAAAATCTCATCACGTCTATTCAATATAATATCTTTTGCTAACGGAATAGGGTTAGTAATAATTTTACCATTTTTATCAACAACCATCATTAAACTTTCTAAATTTATAGGATTCCAATAACTATCAGATGTTTTTGACCAAAGAATAAGAATATTACCATTAGGTAAAATTTGTGTTTTGATGTTTCTCACATTTTCTTTTTCCTTATTTTTGTATTTTGTGAGCCAATTTACCCCTTTATTTTCTTGTGCTGACCATGTGCCACCAAAGGTATAAAAACCACCTACTTCAATATTGCCTTGTGAAATAATGTGTTTTGTTTTCTCACCATAAGGATATTTTTTATAATCATAAAAATCTTTTGCTATTTTTACAAAACCAAGATTGCGAGCATCTGTATTTTTATCAATTCTACTACTATTCAATGATTTTCCTTGTGCATCAGGCTCACCTGCAAAAATAACTAAATAACCATCATTTACTTCCACTACTCCACCTAATTCAGAGTAAGTGCCATTATCATTTGACCATTTATAAAAACTTTTTTGAGGTGTACTAATTTCTTCATATTTTGGAAAAATTCTTCCATAACCATTCGCTGTGCTTCCATGTTCGGTTTTGAATGTATAAACTAATTTGGAACTTCTATCATCTCTTGTCATTCGGTGCAAATTAATCCCACGTGGATAGTTATCACCCAAATCAATACCAATAAAATCTCCTGCTTCATTTTTAGTTAAAAAATTATCAAACGAATGACCTGATGTTTGTCCTGTATTTTTAATAATTTCCAACGAATTAGCATCAAAAGTAACCCCAATTCCACCTTGATGATTCAGTCCGTCAGTACTTTTATTCATTGTTCGTCCCATAAAAAAGCCTAAAACTCCTCCCTGATGCACAAGCGTACCCGCATAATTACCTACTTTATAAATATCCAAATCTTTTTTGTCAGAACTATACCTTTTTTTGGCTATTATTCCTCCATTTTTAGATAATTTATACAAGGTAAGAAAATCGTTTTTGTCTTCAGGCATTTTATTAAAAACCATTACATAAAAATTATCATTTTCATCATTAGTTGCCGCCAAAAGACTAATATTTGCATCTAAGGAAAGTTTTTTATTGGTAGAATTTTTGAAATCTTTTGCTACAACAGTCAAAAAAATATTTTTATTTTTCACATCTTGCCAAATGATATTCAATCCATTCTCTTTGTTTTTTGATGAGAAAAATTGCCTACTTTGATTATAACTCTCTCGCGTTGTGTTACCTTCTACTGCCACATTTAATTGTTTCCAATCACCTAAAATGGTTTTATTATTGACAACCACATTATTATTATTCGGATTAACAACCACATTATTGTTATTTGGATTAACAACTACATTATTATTAGTATTGATTGGAGAATAGGCTTCATTAATATCACAAACACCTTTATAAATTTTTAAATCTTTCCAACAACCATTAAAAACTCTCCCTTGTCCAAAATTGACATTCATAATATTTTTATCTTGTGAAAAAAACTTATCATTCAAATTAACATTATTCTCTGTTAAAATATTGATTTTATTTTGATAAACATTCAATGTTTTTTTCGAAAAAGTAATGATAACATTGTACCATTCATTCGCTTTGTATGTACCTTTTGTGAAATATTTATTGTCACCGTTATTAGTGAACATTTCAAGTTTTCCATCATCAGTCAAAGATAAAAATAACACGCGTGATGTAGCACCAACTACCACAATAGGCATTCTTTTCATTTGTTTAGCTTTAAAAAAAAGACTGATAGAAAAATGATTGTGGTCAAAAGTAGGAAATTGAGGACTTCTGATAAGGTTGCCAACTTTTTTGGTATAATCACCATAAACGCCTTCAGAACAAATGCTCTTATCTTCAAAATTTACATTGAGTAATTGAAAATCCCTGTAATATCCTTCCTTTTCTTTTCCATCTTTATCAAATGGATAATAGGCAATTAGTGTTGATTCTTGTGCAAAATTTGAAAATAAAATGCCAAAAAAATAGATTGACAAAATAAAAATCTTTTTCATAATGAAGTGTTTTTGTAGAAAATGATAAATGACTATACAACGTTTTTCTAATCTCAAAATTATTTTTTCTGTTCATTTTTTATCAATTCAAAAGAAAATAGCATTTTTTTTAACAAATTTGTAAAATTGTCTGTACCGTAGTAAAACGGAGGTCTGACAATTTTACAAATTTGAAATTAAGATTTTTTTTGGTGGTAATGAAAAGTAAAACGGAGGTCTGACAATTTTACAAATTTGA
>RDZP01000029.1 GCA_004294005.1 Cytophagia bacterium | reverse complement strand
CTTCAATCCGCGTTTGAAAATCAGTTTTATCAGCGTTCTATGGTGTTGGAACGCGGATAACGCTGATTTTCAAACGCGGATTTTATTTTGCTGTTATTTTTTTCATTCAATAAAAAAAATGAAAAACAAATAAAATTTTATTTTGATTATAGTAAATTAAGACAAATTATTAGATGCGTTTAACCTGTAAAAAGAACAAGTTATTTAATTTTGATTCCTTACTTTTTATACAACAATCAAAAAATATAAAAAAAATGAAATTAAATTTGTTTTATTCAACTTTTAAAGCTAATTTTGGCACAGATTTCAAATATAATTTTTAATATATAGTATTTTATAGTTTCTTTATTAGTTTTTTTATAAAAAAAAGATATGAATATATCAGATAACAGACTTACACGTATAGGTGTATTTTATGATGGTAATTATTTTTTCCACGTCAGTAATTATTATAACTACGAACATCCAAGACGAGCAAGATTGAGCATCTCAGGGTTACATGAATTTATTAGACGTGAAGTAGCAAAGGCAGAAAATACAGATATGAAATTGTGTCAAGTAGTAGATGCGCATTATTTTAGAGGTAGATTGAGCTCTTATGAAGCAGACGAGCAGAATAAATTACTCTCAGAAAGAATTTTTGATGATATTTTAATGAATGAAGGCGTAGTAACGCATTATTTACCACTTAGAAATAGAGATGGAAAATATGAAGAAAAAGGAATAGATGTTTGGTTAGCATTAGAATCTTATGAATTATCTATCAATAAACAATTTAATATAGTAGTTTTGATTGCCTCAGACGGAGATTATATGCCACTGATTAGAAAATTAAATACATTGGGTATCAGAGTAATGGTATTGGCTTGGGACTTTGAATATACAGATGACCGTACAGGGAGACTCAAAAAAACTACTACTTCAATTGAATTATTAAGAGAAGTTACTTATCCAATTTTGATGCAAGAAATTATAGATAATAAAGTAATGCGTACTGACCCAATTATTAACAATTTATTTGTACATAGAGAATTATATCAATCTACTCGTCCAAAAGAAAATATCAATGTTGCTACTGTAATACCAACCATTACATTACCTGTCCAAAATAATACACTGCCTATCGCTACTATTAAACCTGAAATAACACCTGCTTTGACAAATACAGGTTTTAGTATTAATGGGCACGAACACGGCACTACCATTAGAAGTACTGTTCATAGTCTCAAAAATGGTTATGGTTTTATCACTTATCCACCTAATAATTTATTTTTTCATTGGCGTAATTTGATTAATTGTGATTTTAATGATTTAAAAGAGGGAGACGCAATTGAATTTAAAATAAAACGAGGAGAAAAAGGTGATGATGTTGCTTATGATGTAATGCGACCTTTGAACCCTGTTACTAATTATACTGTGCAAGATATTACTCCACAATCTTCTATTCCTACTTATACAAATGGAGTTGTTGTAGAAAATGGTACACAATATTAGTTTGTATTTTCTATTTACATAAAAATTGCCCATCAATACGATATTAATCTATTAATGGGCAATTTTTTATTTTTTAAAAGGCTAATTTTTGCTAAGTCTAATACTATTTTTAAATGCTATTTTTAGGTTTCAACAAAAAATGATTATGGCGAATAGAAAACCCTAAACGTGTGTATAAATCAATCGCTTTTTGATTATCAGGAGCAACTTCCAAAGCATAACCAACAATATTTTGTGTGTAATTTTTATCCAAAAAATCAAAAAAAAGTCGCCCAATTCCTTTATTTCTGTGTGTTGTGATGACAAACAACTCATCAATATTCAGCAATAATCCTCCATATTCATTGTGCCAATAAAAAATCAAAATACTATAGCCAATTATTTTTTCGTCTTCCAAAAAAAGATAAATTTTTCCCATATTATCATTTTCAGACAAAAATTGAATCGTTTTTTGAATATTTTTTGCGTCTATTGTATGAAAAGAACTATCTTTTTGATACAATAAATTAACCATTTCTGACAAAGCATCAACATGAATTGAATTGTTTTTTTCTAATAATACGATTGAAAAATGCGTCATTTTTTTTAAAATTTAGATATTCAAACAATTTTCGGGTTGGTAAAACACACAAGTACAAGTGTTAATAGCGACAATTGGTGATATTCCCCAAAAGTCTATTCTTTTAAAACCTTTTTTTTCCATAAAATCTTTGGCAGGTTGATAATCTTCTCTATCAGCATTATCTAAAATAACAACACCTCTTGTTGTCAAATAATCTACGGCGAGCATCACACAATCATTTCTTCGCCTTCCATCTACAACCACAATATCATATTTTTTTTGAAAAGAAGCAATTGCGTATAAATACTCATTTTTTTCATTGATTTCTTTATAAATTACTTTTGCATTTTCAGGAATTTTTGGTGTGAGCATTTCTATCCATTGTTTATCATTTTCAACAGCTATTACACTTTTTACACTTTTTGCGTACCAAATAGTAGAATTTCCTGCACCATATTCAAATACTTCAAAATCATTCTTTAAACGCGTTGATAAAAACCGTAAAAAACCATAATTATACCAAGCCAAAGCGTTTCCATTCACATCAATTGATGTTTTGGTCTGAAAACTTTTGAACCAACCATCTTCTTTTAGTCCACTTTTGAGTTGAAGTTGAATCATTCCACCGATACCTATATAATTGAGAAATTTCCAAACTAATTTTTTCATTTTTTTTTAATTTTGGTAGATTAATATTAAAAAAGTCAAAAAAATAAAAAAGTCAAAATACTTTTTTATCCTATAATTGAGCGCAAATATAGTCTTTTATTTTATATTTTACAATATTTTTTGTAAGCAAAAAAATGAAATAATAGTCAGACCTTCATACATTTATACAGATAAAATTTTACAAAAATAAAAATCCGTTCAAATCCGTAAAATCCGCGTTATCCGCGTGCCTCCTGCTATAAATTTCCGTATAAAGTTTAGTAGAACCAAAAATTAAATACTTTTCATAAAACAAGGTCAGACCTCCGTAAACTACGGTGCAGACCTTGTTTTATGAGAAATTACACACTTTTTGAAAAATAAAATAATTTTTGGGCGATTACAGGCTATCGTGCAAAGCACAGAGACAAAAAGAGAAAAAAACTCGCAGAGCCTCGTTTTTTCTCTTTTTGTCTCTGCAAGTCTGCTTCTATCCTTATCGCGAAATACAAGTTAAAAAAAAAGACAAAAACCAAACAAATTAAAACAATAATTCATTTGGTTTTTGTATCTAAAAACAATTTTATATTTTAAAAATTAAATAAAAGCAACTTTTTCACTTTCACAAGTCAAAACCTCATCATCTAACAAACGTGTTGCTAAATAACTTATTTTTGGCAATTCATAAGCAAAAAAGAATTTCATTGTATGAATTTTGCTTTCATAAAATTCTGTATCATCTTGAGTCAAACCACCTTTCAAAAGTGCTTGTTGTGCATAAACGCCTTGCAATAACCATTGCCAAGCAATCGCCACGTTTCCAAACATTTCCATATATAAAGTAGCATCAGCCAAAAATCTTTCTGTTTCGCCTTTCATTGCAAACGCAACCAAATGTTGTGTAACTTTTTGCACTAACTGCGTTCCTTCTGTTAATTTTTGAGCATATTTTTTCAAAGCATCATAAGTATTCGCCTCTTTGATAGTATTTTGTACTTCTTGGAAATATAACATTGCTGCTTTTCCATTTTTCATTACAATATTTCTACCTAATAATGCTTGTGATTGTATGCCTGTCGTTCCTTCATAAATAGTTGTAATTCTGATATCACGATACAATCTTTCTACGCCAAAATCGGTACAATAACCACCGCCACCAAATACTTGAACACCTTGACTAACAGAATGTTGTCCTGCTTCAGTTGGATAAGTTTTTACGACAGGAGTTAAGAAATCTAACAATAATTGGTATTTTTCTTTCTCTTCACCTGCTTCCAATACGTGCGCCAAATCTGCATATTTTGATGCTTGCATTATCAAAGAAATAGAACCTTCCACAATAGATTTTTGAAACAAAAGCATACGTTTTACGTCTGCGTGATTGATAATCAAAGTTTGAGGCGTGTTAGGGTCTTGTCCTTTAATAGTCAATTTTTGTCCTTGTGGTCTTTCGTTAGCATACTGCAAAGAAGCATAATATACATTCGAAGCAATCGCTGCTCCCGTAATTCCTACTCCTATACGTGCTTCATTCATCATTTGGAACATATAAGTCAAACCTTTGTGAGGTTCACCTACTAAATAACCAACCGTTCCACCATTTGAGCCTGTTTCCAAATGAATAGCAGGTGTTCCTTTTTGTCCCATTTTATGAAAAATTCCGATTGTTTTTACGTCATTATCCACAAATTGTCCATTTTCAAGACGTTTTTTAGGAACAACAAACAAAGAAATTCCTTTTGTACCTGCGGGCGCACCATCAATGCGTGCCAAATACAAATGTACAATGTTGTCTGCAAATTGATGGTCACCTGCTGAAATATAAATTTTATGCCCTTTTATTTTATAAGAACCATCTTCTTGTGGTGTAGCCGATGAGGTAATATAATGCAACGAACTTCCCGCTTGTGGCTCAGTAAGACACATTGTACCTTGCCATTTTCCTGCATACATATTAGGTAAATAAGCATCTTTCAATGCTTGTGAACCAAAAGAAGCAATCAAATTAGCCGCACCCGCAGTCAAACCTGTAAACATTGTAATACTATTATTAGCAGCGGTTAATACAAATCCAACAGCCGTTTGAGACATTACAGGCAATTGCGAGCCACCCATTTCCAATGAACCAGCTGCACCCAATAAGCCAGATTCGCCCATTGCTTTCATATATTTTTCCACTGCGGGGTGTACTGTAACATTTCCATTTTCAAATTCTGCTTGCTCTCTATCCATGCCTTCAGCAGAAGGATAAGCAATAGTATCCGCAATTTGTACAGCAGAATCAAAAACCATTTCTAAGGTTTCATGGTCTAAATGCGAAAAATGTGGATATTTTGTGATTTCAGCTGCTTGGAATACTTCACGTACTAAAAAACGGAGATTACGCAAGCTATAATACTTTGCCATAATGATATATTTTAATATTTTTTAATTTTAATAGAATAAATTTTGTTTTTCACTAAAAACTTATGTAAAAGTAAATGCAAGTTTTGATATAAACAAATTTTTTTCAAAAAATGTTATGCAAGCTGAGCATTTTTTTTAATAACGTAAAAATAATACAATTTGTTCACAAAATAATTATTTTTTTTTATTTGAATACGTTTGCGGTAAGGTTTGAATTGATTTAACAGGTTAGTATATTTACAAAAAAATATTTTTATTATAAATTTTGTTATAACCTATGATGAAATAGTTTTAGAGAAAGACAAAGCATAAATTATTCTAAAATTAAGAGAATTAATCTTAAAAATCAATAAAATGATATAAATATTGGTATAAATGAATAACAATTAAATTAATAGGCATTAAAATAAAAAAATGAATTACTTATTATTCTAAATTTCTAATAACTGCAACTTTCCAAAAGATAAATTATTAATTGTATTCGTTAATTCTTCTTCTTTGCCTTCTAAGCCGTATTTTTCTAAATTTTTAAGTGGTCTATCAGCTCTAAAATAAGCAATTAATACAAAATTTTCATCTCTTAATTGAATATAATCTGGAATTTTTGCTTTTCCTTTTACTTTGATAATATACATAATTTTTAGTTTTTTATTGACATAACACAAAAAAGAAGAAGATTGTTTGTTGTTTTTTTATTGTATTGTAATTTCATTAACCATATCAGTAGCATTAAATCTAATTTTTAGAATCTTTGAAGTGGCTAAGTTTGCATAGTGTGTTACGTTATTGGGTTTTTCACAAGGCTCACCTTTCTCATAAAAATAAATATAAGTACGTTGGTTTCTACCTTGTAATTCTTGATAATCAGGTTTCCCTAACAATTTTATAATTGCGTTTTGCCCTAATTTTTTTAACTTTTCTTTTTGACGAAGGATAGATTGTACCATTTGTTTTCTTTCATTTTTACAAGCCATTCTATCATTTTTCCATATTTTGCTATCTACATTATCTAACTTTGCAACTTCTTTACAGGCAAAAAGTGAACAACAAAAAAGTAATATTATTATTTTTTTCATATCTTTATTTAATTATTTTTTTACATAAAAAAAGTGCGTCTATTTTATTTAAACGCACTTATTTAGTGATCCTGGAGGGGTTCGAACCCCCGACCTCCGCCCTGTCAAGGCGGCGCTCTGAACCAACTGAGCTACAAAATCATTTTAAGTCCACAAAATTAAATATTTTTTTTAATAATCACAAATTTTTTATTTAATTTTCAATTTATTTTTCATTTCTAAACGAAATTCAATGATATATGTTTCTATCCAACCCAAAAATAAATACAACAAAAAAGGATAAACAGCAATTCTATAACGCATCAAACTTCCTAAATTAGGTGAAGCAAAAGCCAAAATAGTCAATAAAATAATACTATACCACAACAAAGCCAGTACCAAAAAATAGTGTGAATGATTACTTTTTATTTTGATACGAAACGCACAGAAAGTACCAATTAACACAGAAAAAAGAAAAAAAGTATTTTCTAATGCCATCAAAATTTTAAGTTTCTGACCGTAGGTTTCCCATAAAAAAGGTCTAAAACAAGCGGAAAAGAAAGCGGTAGGTGCATTATACAAAAAACTATACAAAGAATAACCTTCTAAAGTAATATACCCTTGAACAGGATAAATTGAATAATGAATTAAGTCGTTAGGATGAGAAGCAATGTAAGTTGTATTATGATTATAAACCAAAGCCAACAAAAAATAATCAATTTTTAAGGCTGAGTGTAATTGTGTGATAGGTATAACAAGTGAAAACCAAACAAATAAAAATAATACTATTTTTAAAAAATGATACTTTATTTTTATTTTTTTGACAATAAAATCAACAATAATAAAAGCAAAAATAGTAGGCAATAATGCCGCTAAATAATAAAATTTGACTAAATACAACCAAATAATTGTTGCAAAAAATAGCAGAAATATTTTTAAATAATGCCATTTATTACTAATTTTTGCATAATTAAAATAAATTTCTAAAAAATAAGACAAAGAAAAACATAAAAAAAACATAGTTATACTTTCTTTTGTATAACCGCTACTCCATAATTGCACACTTGGAAATAATAAGAAAGCAAAAATAGCAGAAAAATAAGTTGATGGAAATATTTTTATTAACGTATTTGCCAACTTCCAAATCCCCCAAGCACTCAAAAAAGACAAATAAAAACTTTGTAACCAATAATCATTTAAAGTAAAAATTTGTAAAATACTTAAAAATTTAATCGTTGCTAAAACTCGCTCTTGCCGCCATGCATCTATGCTAATATTAATATAAGGATTGTATTGATTGTACCAAAAAATATTCCAATACTCTCCAAAATCAGTGTAAGCTAAATTAACTAAAACTGAAACTTCTTTGTAGTACAAAAAACTATCACCACCACCACCATAAATCTTAAGATAAATTAAACCATAAAAAACACCAAATAATAGCTTAACAAAAATAGCTACATACCACCAACGCACCAAAGGCTGACTTTTATATTTTTGTTTGAGTTGATAAATAATTATACTCAATAACAAAAAATGAATACTTGCAACGAATAAAGACATTTTTTTAGTTTTTTATCAATTCAAAAAAATTGTAAAATCATCAATTTTTTTATACAAAATAACAATTTTTCTTCTATTACTATTGAGAAAAATTGTTATTGAATTTTTAATATTTTCCGTTTTTTTCGTCAGTAGTTTCGTCCATCAGAAATTTTTTCAAAGAGCTTGTTAGTTTACCAAAAAAGTTTTGCCCTTCTACTTGTTTGGTACTTTTTTCGTTATGCGGCAAATGAACTTGTGAAATTCTTGAATATTTATCCAATCTCTCATCTAATGCTTTAAAACCTGCCAATACCAAACCGACTGTTGTTGCATACATAGGGCTTTTAGCTATTTCTACTTTTGACTTACCCAAATATTCGTTAGGATGTCCAATTCTTGAGTCCATTCCTGTCAAACTTTGAAATAAATTTGGAGCAGATACCAACTGCGAACCACCACCCGTTATCACAATACCTCCTACTAATTTATTTACATAACCAGACTTAATAATCTCATTGTGTACTAATTGTATAATTTCTTGCATACGTGCCTCAATGACGGTGGCTAAAAAACTTACCTTAATTTCTTTTGCAGGTCGTCCTTTGAGTCCGGGGACAGACACAAATTCATTTTCTGAAGTTTCAGAAGCCATTGCTTTTCCAAATTTTGTTTTAAGTTTTTCGGCTTGTGTTTCCATTATTTTACAAGCTTCTTTGATATCAGAAGTAATAATATTACCTGCATACGGAATAACAGCAGTATGTCTAATAATATTTCGATAGAAAATAGCCACATCAGTAGTACCACCACCAATATCGACCAATACAACCCCCGCTTCTTTTTCCTCTTGTGTCAATACAGACATGCTTGAGGCGATAGGTTCGAGAATTAGATTATCAATTTCTAACTGACAATGATCAACGACACATCTTTTCATATTTCTGATAGCAAAAGTATCAGCAGTAATAATATTAAAATCTGCCTCCAACCTTACTCCTGACATTCCAATAGGCTCCTCGATACCCATTTCATTATCAATGGTATAATCTTGTGGCATTACGTGCAATATTTCTTTGCCCGGTGGAGTAACAGTGCCATACATATCATTATTGAGTCTTTCTACATCTTCCAGTGTAATTTCTTGGTCAGTATTTTTTCTAATAATACCTCCATGTTGAGTAAAACTTTGAATGTGTTGCCCTGCAATACCTACATTTACCTTTCTAATATTGATATTGGCTTGTCTTTCAGCCTCATCAATCGCAATTCGGATAGCCTCTACAGTTTTATCTATATTATTGACTACACCCCTGACAACGCCCAAAGATTCCGCTTTACCCATGCCGAGTATTTCGATTTTATCAAATTCATCTTTGCGTCCCACTAAAGCACATATTTTTGTTGTGCCTATATCAAGCCCAACCACAATTTTATCTTTTGACATTGCTTTTATTTTAGTTGTGTATTATTAAAGTTTCTAAAAAATGTATTTATTATTTATTTTTAATTTGTGTGTTATTTAATAGAAAAGAATTGATTTTTCTATTATCATTAATTGATTTTTATTTTGCAAATTTACAACTATTTTTTATAGTACAAAATAATTATTTTTTGTAGAACAAAAAATGTGCTTTATAATTGTTTATTCATCTATTTAATTAAAAACATACCAAAGATTTCATTATTTTTGTTGATAGAACAATAAACTTCATTAGAAATCTCATTTTATAGTTACTCACAAACAATTTGTTTATCGTATTGTAACTTTACTTTTTTGAACGCAGCCCAGCCCTTTCTTGGTATAATTTCTTGGTAAAACGTAACCAATCTTTTTAATTTTGATTGCCAATTATCAATCATACCCAATTCAAAAGTTTGTTGTCCAATTTGAGGATACATAATTATATTTTTATTGGCTAATACATCAAGTTGAGCAATTTGTGGTCTTAGAAATTTATCTTGATGAATAAATTTTATCATTGCCAATAATTCTTTGTCTTTTTGTGCAAAATCAGGTAATTGTTTTGTATCTTCTCTACTCACTAACATCACCCTTGCTGTAAATTTTTCACTTGTAGGCATTACTTTTCCTACACTATCGATATAAAAATCGGGTTTTCCTTCCCTTAAAAAACGGGCAATAGGAGTCGATGGTGAGATTTCTACAAATAAATCACCTCTTAAATTACGAGCAATTTCACATTTATTGACAAATAAATTGGCTTTTACTCTTGATTCTAAGGTTTTTACCGATATTTTTTTAAAAGTTACACCTTTAATATTTTCTTTACCATTATCAGTCAGTAATCTAAAAATTTCAGCACTATCCAAAAAAGTTAAAGCATCATTTTGATTTTTTATTTTAATATGAATTTGAGTAATAGGTCTATTTTGATACCAAAACTCGATAGTTACTACAACAATAACAATTAAAATGGCAAAAAAAGCAATTTTCACACTTTTTTTAAATCTTAATTTAGTTTTAGCATCATCATAATTCTTTTGGTCATTGATATTTTCAGTAGTATCTGACATTTATTTTGTAAATTTTAATTGATAAACAATAAAACGCAAAATTACGTAAATAAAATAAATTTTTATAAAAAAAAGAAAAAAAATATTTTTTAGTTTACCTTTCTTATACAAAAAGTATTTAGAGTTGTAAGAAAAAAAGAAAATTAATAAAAAAAAAGAGAAAAAATATTTTTTTAACTATTGTAACTTTTATTTTGTTTCTTACGTATAAAAAGGTATAAGTAAAAAAAATCAGTGATTTTAAACATTTTTAAAAATACAAAGCAATGTTTTCATTTAATCTATTTTTCGCATTTTGGTTAAGTTTTACCACCCCACAACAACCTACTTACAACGAAGTTTATCAAGTTGTTTTTGTTCAAGGAAATATAGTAAATCAATCCAAAAACAATCAAGCCGTAACACGCGGTGGCAAAATCAGTGCAAACGATAAAATCGTTTTCAAAACAAAAGACGCAAAAGCTGTAGTTATCAGCACGACACGTGGTCGTTTCGTATTAGAAGGAAAGAAAAGCAAACAAGCAGGCAATGAATTGGTTGCTTTTGTGAACGAAGTAATTTCTCCTTTAAAAACTAACTCAAAATTGAGTACAAGAGCGGGTGAAAGTGATAAAGTAATGGACTTAGAAAAACATTTTGGTTTGACTAAAGGCGTTTCTCAATTTGTTATCTTAGGTAATGAATATCAGTTCAAATTTGCAGTGAAAGAACAAAGAAAATTACTTTTAGTTACTCACTACAACGATAATACAAAACAAAAAGTTAGTTCATTGGCTTTTACAGGTCAAAGTTATGATTTGAAAAAAGATGTAAATTTCAAAGATGGTTTAGAAAATATAAAATACATCGAAATTTATGAAGCATCTGTTTCAAAAGAAAACAAAAAACCTATTTTAGGTGATGCAAAAGCGGGTTTTAAACCATTATTTATCCAAAAAGATGAATTAGCAGCAGCTTTCAAAGATTATTTACCTACTATCAATGTTGATGAGGCACTGAAAGTTTATTTGAGCGCAGGTGGCACAAAACCAGAACAAGAAGTAAAAAGTGAAATGGAAAAAATGTCTGAAACACGCAAAAAATCAGAAATTTTATTTTATTTTATCCAAGAAGGTTATGGTGAAGCAAATGAAGAAGGTGTAATTGATGTGAATAGAATTAAAGCAGATATTATGCAATTAGAATCATTCGTAAAAGAAAACAAATTCTAAGCCTTATCTTTTTTGATAATAAAAAACAACAAAATAATTTATTTTTATTTTGTTGTTTTTTTTGTGTATAATTCTAAAAAAAAAATTAAAATAATTTGTTACTTCCAAAAAAAATAATTATCTTTGCACTCGTTTTTAAAAAAACAATTAAATAATTAGTTCATTTATTTTTAATTTAATAGTATGTACGCTATCGTTGAAATCGCTGGTCAGCAATTCAAAGTAGAAAAAGATAAGTATTTGTATGCACACCGCTTATCTACACCTGAGGGAGAAGAAATCTCTTTTGACAAGGTACTTTTGATAGACCGCGACGGTTCTGTAAATGTTGGCGCACCCACCGTAAGTGGTGCGAAAGTAGTTGCTAAAGTTTTAGCACATGTGAAAGGTGATAAAGTACTTGTGTTCAAAAAGAAACGCCGTAAAGGTTATCAAAAATTGAATGGACACAGACAAGCACTTACAAAAATTTTAATTCAAGATATTCAAGGCTAAATTATGCAATTCCCTCACCCCAAAGGGAATCATAATGAAAAAAATTATACAAATATTTAAAAAATTCCCTTTCGGGGTAGGGACTTAAATATAACAATGGCACATAAAAAAGGTGCTGGTAGTTCACGAAATGGTCGTGAATCACACAGCAAACGCTTAGGCGTAAAAATATATGGCGGTCAATTTGCAAAAGCAGGTAATATCATAGTTCGCCAACGTGGTACAGTTCATAATCCAAGTAAAAATGTAGGTGTAGGGAAAGACCACACACTTTTTGCGTTGGTAACAGGTGTTGTTCATTTTAAAAAAGGTCGTGATAATAAATCTTTTGTATCTGTTGAACCTATTTCAGTGGAAGCACAAGCATAGTTTATTGAATCTATTCATCATCAAATAAAAAATAATTTATCATGGCAAAAAAAGGTAGTCGTGTACAAGTCATTTTGGAATGTACCGAACATAAAAATAGCGGAGTAGCAGGTATGTCAAGATATATCACTACTAAAAACCGTAAAAATACAACAGCTCGTATGGAGTTACGTAAATATAATCCTATTTTAAAACGTTATACTGTTCACAAAGAAATTAAATAACTTATAATATGGCAAAGAAAGTAGTTGCAACCCTTAAAAAAGCTGATACAAAAGCTTATACAAAGGTTATCAAAACGGTAAGATCTGAAAAAACAGGTGCTTATGTATTTCGTGAAGAAATTGTATTGGCTGATGAAGCTTTGGCTGCATTAGGAAAATAACTTTTGATTTTCGAAATCAACAAAATTATAGAAAAAGACTACTTCATTTTTTGGTTGTAGTCTTTTTTTAGTTATTTCTTTTACTATTATTACATTATCTATCACAATTATGCTCAATTTTATTTCAATATTTCTTTTTGTATTTGTTTTCAATCCTATACAAAAACATGATTTTCATACAAGTATTGCAGAAATCAATTATAATCAAAAAAATAACGTTTGGGAAGTAAGTCTAAGAATTTTTACTGATGATTTAGAAAATATTTTATCTAAGAAAAATAAAGAGGAAATTAGAATAGAAAAAAATGAAAAAAAATATGACGCATTAATTCAAAAATACGTGAAAGAAAATTTTGAGTTAATTCACAAAAAACAAAAAGCAAATTTTAAATGGATAGCCAAAGAAGTAGAAGCAGATGTAGTTTGGGTATATTTTGAACTCAAATTTGATAAAAAATTGCTCAAATTTGAACTCAAAAATAGTATTTTACTCGAACTTTTTGATGACCAACTCAATCTGAGTAATTTTAAGTATGAAAAAATTAAAAAAACTTTTATCACACAAAAAAATACTCATTCACACCAAATTACATTCTAATTTTTTTATAATAATACAATATCATCAATCAAATCTTCTCCTGCAAATTCATTTAAGTTGAATAAAATAGTTGTTTTATTCATCAAAAGTTCGTTTTTGAGTGCAGCAGATTCTATTTTAACGTAAATTTTTCTGTCTTTAATTTGTAGTTTTTCAGTTCTTCTCAAAACATTATCGCCCAATGTTTTTTCCCACGCTTCTATAATTGATAATTCACCAAACTTATCTTTAAATTTGAGTGTATTCACCATATTATTTAAGACATTTTTAATAGGAGTACCGTTTTGTTGGTAAGACTTATTTTTACTTTCCCAATCGAAATTGTATTCATTCATAATCAATGATTTAGATTTTATTTCTCATTTTTTATGTAAATGTATAATTTAAAAATAAAAAAAACTAATTCTTTAACATTTTTTTTTATAACTACTCAAATTTTATTGATAATCTAATTATAAAAGACTTTACAGTGTATAAAATAATTGGTTTAATTTTAATAATATTTTCAATAATTACAAGATTTAATTAATGAATAAATGAAAAAAAATAGTAAATACTTACTTGCATTTTAATTATTCTAAAAAAAATTTTTTATTTATAAATAAAAAAGTTATCTTTGAAACTCGAAAACATATACACAATAGAATATAAAAAAAATGAAAAAAGTCATCTTTCATGAAAACTCACTTGAAATTTTACAATATGAATTTCAAAGTAGTACAATTAGAGATAAACCTTTAATAAATGTTATACAAATTAATGAAGTAAATCTCAATACAAATCCGATTTCAATTGTTATCAATCATAATGAAATTATATTTATTGAAGATAAATACCATAAAGATTTTCTTGATTTTGTAAAAAGAAATGATTTAAAAGTTGAAAATAGATTTGATATCTGGTCAGCCATCAATGAGGTTTTTTTGGATACAGAATTTACTCCACAACACTATGAAAGAACGCTTCAAAGTTTGAAAGAAAATGGTATCCAAAGAGAAAAAGTAATGGAAATTCGTGAAAAAATAAAAGATTTAATGACAGGTTGGCGTTCTATTAGCTGGTCTTTTAATTATTTAGGACAATATGATTTGTTATTGAATAAAAAACAATCGTTTTTATTGCTCTTTCCACGTGATTTTTATTGGTGGACGATGGATACTGCACTCAGTAATTATGCCCAAAAAGCAATCAATCCTTACGAATTAAATAAATTAGAAGACGGAAATTTATAAAGAAATATGTTTAGGCTTAAAAAAATTGATAAATTATTAATTCAGGCTTTTGTAGGTCCATTTATTTTAACAACAGCTGTCGTAACTTTTATTTTGTTGATACAACAATTAGCCGACCCTGAAAGATTAGAACAACTTACAGGAAAAGGTTTAGGTTATGATGTTTTTTCTGAATTGATACTTTTGATGGCAATGGTTTTAGTACCTGTTGCATTACCTTTAGCTGTTTTATTGGGTTCTTTGATTACTTTTGGGAATTTAGGGGAGCATTTTGAGCTCACCGCTATCAAAAGTGCAGGCATTTCATTGGTAAGAGCATTAAGACCAATTATGCTTTTTGCTGTTTTGTTGAGTATTTTTTCATTTATCTATTCTGACCAGATATTACCTCATAGTAATCTTCAATTTTATAGATTATTATGGGATATCAAACAAAAAAGTCCTGCATTAAGCATTAAAGAAGGTATTTTTTATAATGGTTTGCCTAATTATACTATTAAAATTGGCTATAAGTATCCTGATGGAAAAGGACTTAAAGATGTAATGATTTATAATCATACCACCAATATGGGCAATAGAGAATTGATTATGGCAGATTCAGGGAGAATGTACACCATCAACGAAGACCGTTATTTAGTGTTAGAATTATTCAGAGGAAAAAGTTATCACGACCAAGTAGGCAATGCTGCAATGAGCACAAACGCAGGAGGTTCACAAGAAAAATTTGTAACTAATACGTTTCAAAAAAGTCAAATGATTTTTAATTTATCATCTTTTGTGATGAATACAACAGATAATAGTGCCTTCCAAGGACATAAATATATGCACAATCTAAGACAATTATTGGTAGATTTAGATTCCTTGAAAAAAAAACAAAGTTACGAGACAAAATCAACACAAAATCTTATGCGTGGTTCTTACGCTTATGAATTTAGATATACAAAAGATATACAAAAAAAGAAAGATGATATTCCCGCCAATATTAAAAAGAACATTGAACCTGAAAAAATAAACAAAGTAATAAATAAAGATACTCAAAATAACACGATAAAAAATCAAAATAATAATGCTTATCAGCCTCAAAATAATGTATTTCCAATAGAAAAAAATTTGATACCAACTCAAGAGGTAAGGGATTTTTCTAAGCCAAGTATTACACCCACCGAAGCACAAATTGCTTATCGTGCTGTTACACAAGCAAGAAATATTCAGGCAACACTCAAAAATAGAGTTGATACTGAAAATACTATCAAAAAAGAATACAGAGAATGTCTAATAGAATATTACAAAAAATTCACTTATGCTTGTGCTTGTTTTACTATGTTTTTGATTGGTGCACCTTTGGGTTCTATCATCAAAAAAGGCGGTTTAGGCGTTCCTGTATTGGTTTCTGTTGTATTTTTTATTATTTATTATTTGATGACCATTGCAGGTGAAAAATGGGTAAAAGAGGGAGCCGTTCATCATTTG
This sequence comes from Cytophagia bacterium, assembly GCA_004294005.1. Taxonomy (GTDB): domain Bacteria; phylum Bacteroidota; class Bacteroidia; order Cytophagales; family Microscillaceae; genus RDXZ01. The sequence goes on along the minus strand of RDZP01000029.1, from coordinate 11,223 downwards.
ATTGGAATGTGGTATCCAAATGTTTCTTTGTTTTTGATTGGTTTGTTTTTCTTGAGACAAGCCCGAAACGATTCCCGTGTTTTTGAAAGTGATATGTATTGGGTTGCCTTAGATAGACTAAAAAAAAGGTTCTCTTTAGGCAAAAAACTTAAAAATTAAATAAAAAATAGTCTTTTTTTTGGAATTTTAAAAATTATATAATACATTTGACTTCTGAAAAATAAAAAATATTTTATGAAAAATAAAATCGCTGAATTTTTACCCACAACCATCAATGCACACTTTAACTACGGTTCAATTATCAACTATCAATCTAAATTTGAGCCTGCCTATTATTATATTGCTCTTCATCAAGAGATTCCTGATGTTATTAATTTTCACGAATCTTTTAAGATAGATGATTTATTAAAAGCATTTACAGAAAAATACCAATGTAAAAAAGATGAGACTTGGCAGTATTTTTATCATTCACGAAGTTCAAAAACAATTAAATTAGATGTTTTTTGTATTTGGATAAGTGAAAAAATTATGATTTATTGTGATAATGATGCTTGTGAAACCAAAATTTATTTTGATAGTGAAACAGCAAAAGAAACGATTGATGAAATAGTAGCGCTTATCAAAACACACGTAGAAGAAGAAACGATTGTTCCTGAAAGTAAAATATTTTTGTTGTATGAAAACAAAGGGCTATATTTACAGGATTTTAAGGTGAAAGAATATCCAATGTCATTACAAGATAATTATAATGATGATTTTATGCCTATTCATGAAATTATTGTCAATAGATTGAACACACAAGACGATAAAGGGATTGTATTATTGCACGGAACACCCGGCACAGGCAAAACAAGTTATATTCGTTATCTTACTTCTTTGATAGCCAAAAAAATGATTTATATTCCACCTGATTTTGCTCATAAAATTGCTTCTCCTGATTTTTTACCCTTGTTAATTGATAATCCTAATTCTGTTTTGATTATCGAAGATGCAGAAAATATTATAGAAACAAGAGATAATGCACGCAATATGTCAGTTTCAAATTTATTAAATTTAGCAGATGGATTGTTATCTGATTGTTTGAATATTCAAATTTTGTGTACTTTTAATACCAATATCAATAAAATAGATAAAGCATTATTAAGAAAAGGACGTTTGATTGCTTCTTATGAATTTAGACCTTTAACGATTGCTAAATCACAAATTTTATCTGATAAATTAAATTTTGTTACCAAAGTTAAAAAAGAAATGACCTTGACTGATGTTTATAATCAAAAAGAAAAAGAATTTGAAACTGAAAGTGCATCTGATTCAATTGGATTTTTGAAATAAGAAAGTACCAAAACAAAAATAAATATGAAAAAAATATTGTGTATTGATGGTGGTGGTATTCGGGGAATAATCCCTGCTGTTATTCTCTCACAAATTGAAAAGCTTACACAGAAAAATATTGCTCAATTATTTGATATGATTGCAGGTACTTCTACAGGTGGAATTTTGGCACTGGGTTTGGTAAAACCCGATGATAATGACCCAAAAAAACCTGCTTTCAGGGCTGAAAAATTAGTCGATATGTATTTTAATGAAGGAAAAAATATTTTTCCTTCTTATATGTTTTCGAGATTAGCAAATCTAAGTGAAGAAAAATATTCTGCACACGGAATAGAAAAAGTATTGCAAAATTATTTCGGAGAATCAACTTTAAGTGATGCTTTGATTGATACAATGATTACAGGTTATGAAATTGAAAAGCGAGAAAATATTATTTTCAAAAGTAAATCTGCTAAATTAGATAAAGAAAAAAATTTTTATATGCGTGACGTAGCACGTGCTACTTCTGCTGCACCTACTTATTTTGAGCCTGCACAAATTAAATCTGTACAAGGAAAAAGAGTTTTGCATTTGGTAGATGGTGGATTATTTGCCAATAATCCTTCTATGTGTGCATATATTGAATACGCAAAAAAAAATTATGAAATGGAGCAGGAAGGTTGCTTACTTGCCTCTATTGGCACAGGTGATGTTTTTAAACCTTATTTATATAGGAAAGCAGTTGGCTGGGGGTTGATGAGTTGGGCAAAACCTACGATTGATATGATGTTTGATGGTGTTTCAAACTCTATTAATTATCAATTAGAGGCTTTGTTTGATACGCGCAAAAATCATAAATACTATAGATTTCAGCGGGAACTCCAAAATGAGTACAACGATATGGATAATACTAATATTGAAACCCTGAATTACTTGGTTGCTTTGTCTGAAAGACTTATTTCTGAACAATGGAAGGAAATGAATGATTTATGTGAAGAATTATGTAAATGATAGTAGTAACATTAAAATAAATTAAAAAAAAGTTTTCTTTTTTTTGATAATAATAAAAAAATATACTAATTTTGCACCGTATTTTAAATATGCGGAAGCCGAAAAGCATTTAGAGTAGGCGAAAATTTTATTTATTTATTATTATCATGCAAAGGTTCATGAAGTTATTTATCGTATTATCTTTAGTAAGTGTAATGTTTTTGTCGTCTTGTGCAGTAACTCTACCAGTTGCAGCAACAAGCAATCCTATTGGTTCAAAAGTAGGTTCTGCAAAAACAACAAGAATTTTAGGTATTTTCTTTTTTGACGGCGGAGATGCTGGTATTCAAAAAGCTGCTAAAAATGGTGGTATCACAAAAGTATCAACTGTAGATTTTAGAACAAGTTTAGTTTTCTTATCATTGGTTGTTTCTCATGAAACAATTATAACAGGAGAATAGTTTATTCCTAACCCAAAATAGTTTAATAATCTTTATTCATCTATCTTTTTAATGTTTTAGTAATAATATATTACATAATTAAGTTCAAATATTTGCTTTTTTATACAATATCATTTTATTAAATTTTGGAATATAAATGAATAGATATTATTAAACTATTTTACTTTTTACAAAAAAATGAAATTAAAATATATTATTATCATTATTTCGATTTTTTTTCTGTCTTGTAATAGAAAAAATCATATAGATTTTGGTAAAACCCAAGAATACTTAGTTACAAAGAATGAAAAGAAAGAAATCATTACTAAAGATGTTTTGGCTGATTATGAAGTGTTGATAAAACCTTTTGTGGATTTACCTTTGAACAGATACATTATCACAAGTACAGAAATTACTTATATTGGTGTTTCTTTTGAACTGAAACCCAAAGCTATTTTGGATAAATTTAAAACGGAGGGTAATCGTAGGTTTTTAAAAGAAGAAACAGATGATAAGGTAGCAGATTTTATCGAGGAATTAAAAAATGGATATATTGCTTATTACCATCTTTATTATTCTAAAAAAGATGGACTTACTTATTTGCTTATTTTTGTAGATAAGGATAAAAGTTATATTACATCACTATATAAAAATATAGCATTTTTAGATAAAAAAATAAATAAAAAATGAAAAAAAATATTATTACTTTATTTTTAATTATATTTGTAGTGTCTTTTTTTTATTCTTGTGCAGGCGGTATCGGAATGAAAGGACAAAGAGGTGGAAGTAAAATTTATGAAATGTATTATATAGACTCTGTTACTAACCAGTACTTTATTAAACCACTTACCTTTAAAAATAAAATTTACTCTGTTGATTATGATATTGTTTTTAGAATACCCTATAAAACACAAGCAACTTTAAATTTTTCTTTATTTAGTAATGAAAATATCAATAAAATAGATACTTTTTATATTGACAATGGTAGTGGTAATTTAAAAATGATACAAATTAAAAAACTACTATACAAAGAAAAAACTAGAAGAAAATATCATTATAGATATTCTTCTCAAATAGATAATCATTTGTTGCCTATTTTATTTGATACGAAAATAAAATTTGTATTTAATATCAATAAAATACAAAATGTGCTTTTACCCACTCGGAAATCTATTAAGAAATCAGTTCATGTCAAGGAAAATATTATAGAATTTCTAAAAGATTAAATAAAATAAAAAACACTTCGATTTATTCAATGAAGTGTTTTTTTATATCAATAATTTTAGAAAGAACTATCTTCTTGATTGTCTGCGTCTATTTTCTCCACTTCTTTCACCTGCTAAAATCATAGCACAACGGAAACCTAAGAATGAAGTTTTCGCTTCTTTATCTAAAAATCTTCTTGTACCTGGTGAACACCAATACGCTAAATCTTTCCACGAACCACCTTTATATACTCTTGAATTATCATCAATCAAAGAGTTAGGTTTATCTGCTTGAGGATTATAAGGATTTTTATTATTTGTAGCCGTTGTAGGGCGTGCTGGATCTTGATAAACTGTTTTAGATGTATCACTTTTTAATTTTGTACTATCTAAACGTTGGCGACGATACGGATTTAAGTCATCAACATCTCTGAATGCTAAAGGACGATACACATCATCAACCCATTCACTTACATTACCACCCATATTGTACAATCCATTATCATTAGGTGGATAAGAGAATATATATTCTGTAATCAAAGCACCATCATTTAATTTACCTGCAATACCTGCATAATCACCACGTCCACGTTTGAAATTGGCTAACATGTGCCCCATTTCATATTTTTTTGTATCATAAGGATTACGAACTGCGTGTCCGTCCCAAGGATAAATACGTCCATTGGTTTGATTTTCATCGTTGTATTGTGTACCAATCAATGCTTTTGCTGCATATTCCCATTCTGCTTCTGTCGGAAGTCTATAATCAGGTACAACAAAGCCAGATTCTAAAGGCACTTTTTCACCTGCTGCAAAATTAGGCAATGATTCTATTTTACCATCTTTTTGTGCTGCTTTTGCTAAATTTTCGTTTACAACCATTGTACGCCATTTACAAAATTCTTTTGCTTGCGTCCAAGATACACCTACAACAGGAAAGAAACGGAAACCTGGATAACGCAAATAATTGGCTACATAAGAGTCATTAAATGCTAATTCGCTTGCCCAAACGGTTGTATCAGGCAATAAAACTTGTTTACGATAATCATCTAAATTAACACCACTCGGAAGACGGTCTGAGTTCTCTTGTTTTTCATAGTAATTCATATACTCTAACCAGTGTATATTGGCTACTTCGGTTTGATCCATGAAAAACGACTGGATACTTGCTGCACGCTCTACGTTATCTCTTGTAAAAAGAATATCCTCTTCACTTGAACCCATTACAAACCTACCTCCTTCAATAAATACTAAATTAGGTGCATCAGGTTGTCCTTCATATTCTTTTACTTGAAAACTATTTTGAGGGTCTTCTTCTCCATTATTATATTCTACCCCCGTAACCATACTGCGTTGTCCCTTTTTGTGAACATTTGTACTATTTTGAAATTCATCTTTTCTCTTGAATAAAAAACAAGAAGTTAAAAGGGTAGAACACAAAATAAATACGCCCGCTTGCTTTAAAACATACAAAATCGGCTTATTCATACTTGTTTAAACAATTATTATTTATTATTTTAATTTATTACTTTAGTTCTATTTAAAAACACTAATTATGCCAATTAGATAACGCATTGAAATATCTTTTAGTATAATATGTATTTGTTTTGCAAAAATATTGATTTTTTTTGAATTATCAAAATTTTTAAATTAATTATTTTACTCTTTTCTTTGTTTCTTACGCAAAATAAGCAAAAAAGGTTACATATTTTTCCAAAATTATATTTTTACGCTTAAAATTATCAAGCCTCCAGAATTTCTTGACAAAGTTCTATCAAAACTCCGTTGGTTGTTTTTGGGTGCAAAAAACATACTAATTTATTATCTGCTCCTTTCTTAGGTATTTCATTCAATAAAATAAAGCCTTCATTTTTAAGCCTTTCCATTTCTTGTTGAATATCTTTGACATCAAAAGCAATATGATGAATTCCCTCTCCTTTTTTTTCGATAAATTTATAAATAGGGCTTTCTTCATTAGTTGCTTCCAAAAGCTCAATTTTATTATCGCCAATTTGAAAAAAAGAAGTGCTTACACCTTCAGAGGCTACCATTTCTAATTTATAAGGAGATTGATTGAATAACTTTGCAAATAATTGATTAGAATTTTCTAAATTTTTAACTGCAATCCCAATATGTTCTATTTTTATCATTTTGATATAAATTTAGTTGTTGAACTGCAAAAATAGTTATTTTTAAAAAAAACAATCATAAAATAGTAAAAAAATTTGTGAAATAAAATAAATATTATCATCTTTGTAGAATAAGTCTTTTTACTTTTGTTTGGCTTAAATTTTGTAAAATAAAGATAAAAAGTAACTAAAACAAATAATGATATGAAGTTTTTTTCTAATCTAAGATTACAACAAAAAATATTTTTTTTCCTATCTATTCTAATCACAGGCATTTTCATTTTGCTTTTTATTGGAGTTTGGTGGAATATGCGTTCTCAATTAACAAATCAACAAAAAGAAAAAATGCAAGAACATCTTGCTGATTTGGTGAATTTATGTGAATTACACAAAGAAGACAGACAAAAATCATTAGACAATGCCGCTCGATTAGCCCAAAATTTATTTTTGCAAATGGGACAATACAAAGAGGATTCAACCCAAATGATTCAGATGAATATTAAACATCAAGAAACACAAGCGGTTACACGACTAAGTATCCCAACTATGTATATTGGTAAACAAAAAATAAATTTCAATTATGATTGGGTGGATAATATTGAGAAAATGACGGGTTTTCAATGCATTATTTTTCAAAAAATTCCGCAAGGTTTTTTAAGAGTTGCTACCACACATTTGGTAAGCGATAAATCTATCAGAGTAATTGGTACTTATTTACCTAAAGAATCTGTAATTAGCAAAACTATTTCAGAAGGAAAAGATTATTCAGGTACAGCGAGCAACAATAATAATAGCACAGTATTAACTCACTATATGCCCATCAAACACAAAGGAAAAGTAGTAGGAATTTTGGCAGTAGGTGGACAAACTAAAGATGATAAATCGTTAGGTACTCGCATTACAGCAAGAAAATATTTTAACAGTGGTTATGTGTATGTGATGGCGGGTAATGGTGAGGTAATTTATCACCCTAATCCAAAATTTAAAGGCACAAATTTCAAATATAGTAATCAAAAATTTTATAGTTCTGTTATAAAAAATAAAAGCGGAAGTGATAGATATTTTATTAACAACGAATGGCGTTGGCAACATTATCAATATTATAAACCTTTTGATATATACATTGGTATTGTGGTGTCAGAAAAAAAATTCTTAAATGACATTCTCAATGAGTTATTTGGAATGCTACTATTTATGATTTTAACTTTGTTATTTTTGAGTTTGTATATCATAAATATATTATTAAAACCATTATTAAAACCACTCAAAACAATTGAATCAAGCATTGGGAAATTGGCAAATGGGTTATCAGTCAAAAAATTAAATTTTGCCACCAAAGATGAAATTGGTGATATTTGTAACTCTTTGAATAATTTGATTGAAGAAGTACGCAAATATACCTATTTTGCAGAAGAAATAGGTAAAAATAATTTAGAAGCGAATTTAAAATTATCGCACAAAGACAATGTGTTGGGTAATGCTTTATTAAAAATGCAATCTAATTTATTGAAAGTAGAACAAGAAAATACAGTTAAAAGTTGGGCAATAGAACACAATGTTATTTTAAGTGAAACTTTAAGGAAATACTCAGATAGTATTGATTTATTAAGTGAAAAGGTACTCAATTTTTTTATTTATTATTTACCAATGCAACAAGGTGCTTTTTATACAGTAGAAGAAAATGAAAAAAATGAAAAATATTTAGCAATGAAAATCGCTTATGCCTATGAAAGAAAAAAAATGATAAAACAACATATTGACACAAGAGATGGGCTTTTAGGACAAGTATATCGCTCAGGAGAGATGATTTATTCAGAAGAAATGCCAAAAAATTATCTTACTTTTACAACAGGTTTAGAAAATTATCAAGCTTCTTATTTATTGATAGTACCACTAAAAATTGGCAATGAGGTATTTGGTCTTTTGGAATTAGTTTCTTTTTATCCGTTAGAAAAATATAAAATAGATTTTATGTTACAGTGTTCTGAAACGATTGCTTCTTCAATGTCTATTACACAATCTAATGAATTAACAAAAATTCTTTTGGTAGATATGCAAGAAACCGCAGAAAGATTAATGCAACAAGATGAAGAACTAAGACAAAACTTAGAGGAATTAGAAACTTTGCAAGAAGTCAGTGATGAAAAACAAAAAGAAATTGAAAGACTATTAGAAAATGCAAAATTTGCACATGAGCAAAGTAAAGAAAATACAAAACAACTAAAAATGATGCAAATCGATAACCTTAAAAAACAACAAGAATATCTAAAAACCATTGAGGAACATAAAAAAGAAATTGAACTACTGAAAATGAAAGAATAAATATTTTATTAAAATGATTAGTATAATGAGGTTTTTGCACGCATATAATGCTAATATCACTCATTTTTGCTCATTTTAAAGAATATTTATCAGAAAAATATTTTAACTAAAAATTTAAAATTTACGATTTAAAATTTGATTAATTCAAAACTTTTTACATATCTTTGCGTCAGTACTTTTTTAGATACTTTAATTATTATTTTAAAAATGAAAACAGAAATTGGCGACCTTTATATACATTCATTTTCTTTCACACAAGAAGAAGTAAAAAAATTTGCAGAAATTACAGGTGATATGAATCCTTTGCATCTCGACGAAGAATTTGCTGCCAATACACAATTCAAAAAACCTATTATGCATGGTATGTTGAGTGCAAGTATCATCTCAAAAATATTAGGAACTGAATTTCCCGGTGCTGGAAGTGTATATCTACAACAAAACATTGAATTTTTAAGACCTATGTACGTCAATAAAGAATATGAATTGAGATTAGTAATACAAGAAATCCACCCTGCTAATCATTCAGCAATTATTGAAACAACCATCAAAGATACTACTAATAAAAAAATGACTATCAGAGGAGAAGCAATGATAATGAACGAAAAATATTTTTAATTTTATTCAAAAAAATAAAAAAAATGAGCAAGAAAACCTCAATAATAACAACAGTAGCAAGCGTTTTACTTTTTTCTGTGTTAATGATGTCTATTACTACTGTTGATTCAGGAAGTGTTGGCGTAGTAGTGCGTTTGGGAGCAGTCCAACCTATTACGTTGCCCGAAGGTGTGCATTTTGTGCTACCATTTGTTACAAGTGTAGTCGAAATCAACACTCGAATCCAAAAAATAGAAGCAAATGCTACGGCTTCGTCCAAAGATTTACAGAATGTAACCTCAAAAGTTGCACTTAATTATCAACTTTCGAGTCAAAAAGCACAAACAATTTACCAAACCTTAGGCTTAGATTATGCCAATAGCATCATTCAACCAACTATTCAAGAGTCTATCAAATCTGCAACAGCACGATATACTGCCGAAGAACTTATCACCAAACGCCCACAAGTAAAAGAAGATGTATATCAATATATCAAAAAAAGATTAGCACAAAATAATATTTTAGTAACCGATTTTTCTATCGTTGATTTTAGTTTTTCTCCTGAATTTAATAGAGCCATCGAATCAAAAGAAGTTGCAAAACAAAAAGCATTGACCGCTAAAAATGATTTGGATAGAATCAAAACCGAAGCCGAACAAGCACGCGAAGCCGCCGCAGGACAAGCAGATGCTCAAAAATTATTGCAACAGGCTTTAGATGATAGATTATTACAACTGAAAGCCATCGAAAAATGGAATGGTATTTTACCAATCGTGCAAGGCAGTGGCAATGGTTCATTTATTGATGTGGCAGCGTTAGCAGGCAAAAAATAATCGATGAAATGACTGTTTATCCAGCATTTAAAAAGTTTTGTGGTTGTTTGTGAAATATATGCAACAACAAAACTTTTTTAATCTTTTTTTGGAACAATATCTAAAAAAGGCTTTTGTAAATGTTTATATTTCTTGAAAAAATTTGTGTCTAATTTTTCATTTTTTATTGCTATCAGTTCTAGAGTAATATATGTGTTTATATGTTCATTTTCACTTTGTTTTACAATCATTCTCATTGGAAAACCTATTTTTTCTATAAAGCAAGAAGGTTCTATTCTACGAAAAAAATTAAAGATAATATTACTGGGCAAATTTATGTCTTTTTCTTCTAAAGTCCAAATTTGATATACATCTTCAGTAGATTTATTTTTTAGAATGTATTTGAAACATTTTTTTTGATAAATATAAGCTAATTCAGTTGTAGGTATAATCTCAAAATTATCTATATCACAATCATCAATTGGTTGTTCTTTGACACCTCTAATTTTTAGACCCTGCATAAATGAAGTGTTATTTTTAAAATCAAAAAGGTAATAAGTAGATTCATTATCATCTCTTTTTGCTTCATTGAGCGAATAAAAATCTTTAAACATTAGATTTAAAAAACTACGTCCATTAATTCTCTTGAAAATAGAACCTTCAGTAACAAGGGTATCCGTATAACTTACCTTATAAAGAATTGTACCTTCAAAATTTTGTGATTGCATTTTATTTATCAATATAAGTAAAATTAACAATAAAATATATTTTTTCATGATAATGATAAAAATTAAAAACATCTATTAAAGTTTTGGTGGTGTTACAAGTATAATGTTTTATCTTGTTGAACGAAGTGAAGCATCTTTACCATTGAATAGCATTTTGTAAACAAAAAGGTAGATTTTTCGCTCCGTTCAAAAAGACAAAAACATTACAAATATGAAATTACCAAAGTTTTATATCTAACAGATGTTTATTTAGAATTTAATTTTGTTATTTTATTAAGGTCAGTATAACACCAGATTCTAAATAGCCGAGTTCGCAGTCATAAGCTTCATACTCAACCTGTCTGTACGCCCTCCCCCCTAAATAAACAACTCTATCACCAGTTTTTACCCAATATTCACCTCCACTACAATTCTTTGTTCTCCGAATTTGTGAAAAGCTATCTACCAATTTACCTGAGTCAACTAAGTTTTTGAACTCAATTGCAGTCATCATAATAGTTCGCTTTGTTTTTTTTGGTGCAACCTCATTCTTTTGCTGACAACCAAATACAAGTACAAAGATAAATAAAAATACAAATACTTTTTTCATTTTAAAAAAAAATGGTTCTACTAAATTTTATACGATTTTTTCTATTGAGCAATTGTAGTACACACTTTTAGTGTGTCGACACACTAAAAGTGTGTACTACAGT
>RDZP01000165.1 GCA_004294005.1 Cytophagia bacterium | reverse complement strand
ATTTATAGCAGGAGGCACGCGGATAACGCGGATTTTACGGATTTGAACGGATTTTTTACTTTTCTAAAATTTTATCCGTATAAATGTTAGAAGAACCAATATTTTTTTATTCAACAGAAACAAAATGATAGTAAGAATTAGACTAATATCAGTTTGTAAAACTAAAACTCTCCAAAAGTTTAAACTTTTGGAGAGTTAAAAAGCTATACAACAGATTTTTAAAATTTTTAGTTTTTATTTTGTATCTTTATTCGGAATTTGTTTTGCGTCTTCTTTCTCATACGCCTCTAATATTTTTCGGACTAATTTATGTCTTACTACATCTTTTCCATCTAAATACACAAAATTAATTCCTGATATACCTTTCAAAATTTGCATTGTTTCAACCAAACCCGATTTTTGTTTGTGTGGCAAATCAATTTGCGTTTGGTCACCTGTGATAATCATTTTAGAATTAGGTCCCAAGCGTGTCAAAAACATTTTCATTTGCATTGGGGTTGTATTTTGAGCCTCATCAAGCAAAACAAAAGCATTATTGAGTGTTCGCCCACGCATATAAGCCAGAGGAGCAATCTCAATTACTCTTGTATCGATGTAATTTTTAAGTTTTTCCGCAGGAATCATATCATCGAGTGCATCATAAATTGGTCTTAAATAAGGATCAATTTTTTCTTTCAAATCACCGGGCAAAAATCCTAAATTTTCTCCTGCCTCCACTGCAGGTCTTGTAATGATAATTTTCTTTACAATTTTATCTTTCAATGCTTTCACTGCCAAAGCCACTGCAACAAATGTTTTTCCTGTACCTGCTGGACCGATTGCAAATACCAAATCATCTTTTTGTGAGGCTTTTACCATTTCAATTTGATTGGCGGTTTTTGGTTTTACAATCAATCCACCTGGTCCGTGTACTAATACATCACTGTCTTTGATTTCTTCTTCTTCTTTGAGGTGCTTTTCAACGCCATCATTCAAATAGGAAGCAACATTATCAGGCGTAATTTTTCCAAATTTGCTATAATGTAAAAGTAATGAATTAATAATTTCATTGATACGTAATATTTCAGTTGTTGCTCCTTGAATACGTATATCTTCACCTCTTGCAATAATTTTGCTTTTAGGGAATGCGTCTATTAGTTGTTTTAGGTTGATATTATCTACTCCCAAAAAATCTACTAATGGAACGTGATTGAGTTGAATAATTTTTTCTACCAAGTGGTTATTAGGATTAAAAATGAATATTAAAGATTAGATTTTTATGAAAGTTGATTTTTTTAATTCTTTCAGTTTAATCTTTTGTTATTATTACGTTTTTTTAAGCAATAAAGTTTAATGATTTGTGTTTTTTTATGCTTCTTCTATCATTTTTTGTAAATCTTTCCACATTTCTTCAAAACGTTTTTCTATTGTTTGAATAAAATGAGTAGCAACAGCTAATTTTTCGATACTTTCTTCTCCACTGATTTCAAATTCAGGGATTTTATAAGTTTGTTCTAATAAACCACTTTCATATTTAAGAATATATTTCTGATTCCAAGCATACAGTTGAATTGACAAAGAATGATGTGGTATTGTTTTTAGAAAACGCATATTTTTTTATTTTTTGATGATTATTTTTTTTTAGTATGATTTTGTTATTGTTTCACTCTTGCTTGTGAAGACACAAACAATGGCGAAAAATTTAATATTTTTTGATAGATAGATAGTACTTTAAAGCAAAAATAGTGTTGTAAATTGATAGAATTGAATAAAAAGATTTTAAATATTTGAATAAAAAAATCAATTTAGATAATTATTACAATTACAACACTATTGAGAAATATCACTAAAAAATTAACAAAAAGGGATTATTTTTTCTTTTTTTCCCATTCTGCTTTTAATTTTCCATTGGCATTAACATAAGCATCATCTTTATCTTTAGTTGCCAATTCAGTAGATTTTTCTAATGTAGCCAATGCACCTGCAAAATCATTTCCTCTTGCTTGAATTTTTGCTTTCATTTGTAAAGTCCAATAACGTGGTGCTAAATCAGTTGCTTTTGTAATAAAATTCAATGCTTCTGCATTTTTTTGATTTGTTTCAAAATAATAAGAAGCAATATTAGAATATAACTGAGCATCACGCGTAGGAGCAGTTAGTCTTTCAATTTGTTTTGCAATTTTTTCATCAACTTTATTTTCTAATTTGATTTTAACAGCCGTTTTTTCCCAAGATAATTCCAAATTAGCACTATTGAAACCTAAGTCAGTAAATTCAACCGTAAAACTTTCGATATGTTGCATCAATTTAGTAGATTTTACTGTAAATTTTGCCACATCATCACTTTCTTGGTACGTAAAAGCACCATTTCCTTTTGTATCTTTGTTGATAACGATTGTCCATTGCTCTTTATCAGGGAAACTCATCAATGAATATTCACCTGCGGGTACTTTATTGCCTTCAACGAATACTTCATCATCAAACTTAATTTTTGTAGAGCTATTTGCACCTGTACGCCATATTTTTCCAAAAGGAACTATATCACCAAAAATAACTCTGTTTTTTGCACTTGGGCGTGAATAAGTAACGGTTGCTTCTGCTAAGCCAAATTTTTGACTAATTTTTGACAATGGGCTTGGTTGTGGAGTTACTAAGCCTTGTGCATTTACTAAAGCAATCATAGCAAAGAAAATACTTGCTAAAAAAAATATTTTTTTCATAAATTTAAAAAGAAAAATTAAAGCTAATTTTGATTAATCAGCACGCAAAGCTCACAAAAAATTAGATTTTTATATCATTATTTTAATTCTTTAACATAGATTTAACTTGTATTCTATCATTGTTTCATTTTTTTAACATAGATTTAACTTCCAAAATAATTTTCCACCATTTTTCTGTCATCTCTTTTTCTGAAAATCTCGTTTCTGCTAATTGCCTTGCATTATTACCATATACTTGTTCATTATTTTCTTGCCATAAAGGGCAATCAAAAAAAGTATCAGGTTGTTTGCTATCGATATAAAAACCACATTTATTTTGTTCTATCAAGTCTTTCAACCAACCTTTTATGTTGATAATGATAGGTTTTGCTGCTGCCAAAGCATCAAAAAATTTGTTAGGACTATTTGCCTCTAAGGCTTTATTTTGTCTAAAAGAAATATAAATTGCATTTGCCTCTCGCATCAATTTTTTGATTTCAAATTTATCAGCAAAAGGAATAAAAACTACATTATCGAGTTGATTTTTGATTGTAAAATTGATTAGTTTTTCCTTTTCTGCTCCTTCTCCAACGATAAAAAACTTCCATTCTTTTTTTTGATTTTTTTTTGCAAATGTAGCAATTTCTAACATTTGACTTAAATCATTGGCATAACCAAGTGTTCCTGAGTAGAGTAATATTTTTTGGTTTTGATTATATTTAATAGTATTATTATTATTTTCAAAAAACAGTGTATCAGCAAAATTAGGAATAGTTTTTATTTTTTTTTCATCAATATTTCTTTTTTTTACACCTTCTTCCATCAAAGGTGAAAGTGTAATAATCATTTTTGCTTCTTGATAAATTTTTTTTTGGTAATGATAAATTATTTTCAGTAATATTTTATTTTTGATAATGCCTAAACTTTCAGGTACTTCAGGCCACAAATCTCTTACTTCAAAAATATAAGGTATTTTTTTTCGCAATAAATAAGCCGTAAAACCCACACTCAAAGGCGTAGAAGTAGCATAAATCAAATCAGCAGGTAATAATTTTTTGGCAAATTGATAACTTTGATAACTAAATTGTAAAAAAGCATAAATTCTACCAAAAATACCCAATGAGTTATCATAAAAAATAGGTAACTTATGAATTTTGATGCCTTTGTAGTCGTCTAATTGATATTTTTTTTGATTGTGTGTTGTGATAATATGTACTTCACAATTATTTTCTACTAATTTTTTAGCCAAATAATAAGAACGAATAGCACCACTTTCTTCGAAAGTTCTAAAATATTGATGAATGTATATAATTTTCATATTTTTGAAAATTGAAATCATTTTTTAATTCAATTGACATTTTAACGGCAAAAATAAAAACGCTAAAATGTCAATTTGTTTGATTACGTTTCAAATACTCAATTTAATGTGCTTGTCCTGCTTCTTTTGCACCTTTTGGATAACGAATGTTCTCTACCATTTCTTGTACCTCTTGTGGAGGCGGAGGCGTGAAAGATGACACCACATAAGCAACGGCAAAGTTTACTAACATTCCCACTGTTCCAAAACCTTCAGGCGAAATACCCAAAATATAGTTATCAGGGGTTATCCAAGGGTCAGGCAAAGGAATTCCAAATAATTTTGCTTTGAAAAATACAATGTATGCCAAAGTAACACTCAAACCAACTACCATTCCCGAAATTGCCCCTTCTCTATTCATTCTTTTATAAAAAATACCCATAATGATGGCAGGAAAAAAGGAAGCCGCAGCCAATCCAAAAGCAAATGCAACCACTTGGGACACAAATCCCGGAGGGTTAATACCAAAATAACCTGCTACTACTACTGCTGCCGCTGCTGCCAAACGTGCATAGAATAGTTCTTGTTTGTCTGATATATTAGGCATCAAATTTTTTTTCAATAAATCGTGAGAAATAGCTGCCGAAATTACTAACAACAAACCTGCCGCCGTAGAAAGTGCTGCAGCCAAACCACCTGCTGCCACCAAAGCCACTACCCAATTAGGTAATTTTGCAATTTCAGGACTTGCCAAAACCATTATATCATTATCAACATAAATTTCGTTTTTGCTTTTTGCATCAGGCTTATTTTTATAAGTCATTTTGTTGTATTTTCCTTTTACCTCAGGGTTTTTAATCAATTTTGGTTCGCCCTCAAAAGCTTTGCCTTTTTCATATTGTATTTTTCCGTCATTATTTTTATCTGTCCAAGCAATCAATCCTGTTTTTTCCCAACTTTTTATCCAGTCAGGTGCATTTTTATAGTCAATTCCTTCTTTTCCCCCCACAGATTGTATCAAATTATATTTTCCAAAGGCTGCAATCGCAGGCGCAGTAGTATAAAGCAAAGCAATAAATATCAATGCTAAACCTGCTGAGCTTCTTGCATCTTTTACTTTTGGAACGGTGAAAAAACGCACTATCACGTGAGGAAGCCCTGCTGTACCAACCATCAAAGCAACCGTAACAGCAAAAGTATCAATCATAGGTTTGGAACTTTCAGTATAGGCATTAAAACCTAATTCTTTGCTCAATCCATCTAATTTATCTAATAAATATCCACCACCTATCACTTCACTTCCTAATCCAATTTGAGGAATAGGCATTCCTGTCAGTTGTAAAGAAATAAAAATAGCAGGCACTAAATAAGCAAAAATTAAGATACAATATTGTGCCACTTGTGTATAAGTAATACCTTTCATTCCACCTCCTACAGCATATAAAAAAACGATTGCCATACCTGCAATTACGCCCATTTCTATACTTGTATTCAAAAATCTTGCAAACACAATTCCTACGCCACGCATCTGACCTGCCACGTAAGTAAATGAAACAAACAAAGCACAAACGACTGCCACAACTCTTGCTGTTTGAGAATAATATCTTTCTCCCACAAAATCAGGCACCGTAAATTTACCAAATTTTCTTAGATAAGGGGCTAAAAGCAATGCCAATAAAACATAACCGCCTGTCCAGCCCATCAAATAAACAGAACCATCATAACCTGCAAAGGAAATAATACCTGCCATTGATAAAAAAGATGCAGCAGACATCCAATCGGCTGCGGTTGCCATTCCATTTGCCATTGGAGAAATACCTCCACCTGCTACATAAAAATCTTTGGTTGATGAGGCAGTTGTATAAACGGCAATGCCTATATACAAACTAAAAGATAAGCCTACTAAAATATAAGTCCAAGTTAAAATATCCATAGTTTTTTTTCAAATATAATTCAAGTGTAGAGATTTGAAATGTGCTAACTTTTTGTGTTGAGGCGTTGTATTTGAACAAATAGTTTATAAATACAAGGATAGAAGTTCAAGCAAATTAACTTAGTTTAGGTTATAAAACATCAAAAATTATATTATTTAAACTTACTCAATACATTTTCTAATAGCAAATGAAGTTTATCTATTTGTTTTTGTTGAGATACTAACTGAGATTCATAAATATTTTTAATATCTTCTATGAATACTTTATTCCCAACAATATTTCCTGTATTTGTGGTCTGTGCTACTTCTACTTTATCAAAATAAGTAAGCACTTGATTAAAATTATTTGTATATTTCATTTTTTGTAATTTTGACAAAAACTAATAATTTGAGATAATGAACGGAATTTCTCCCTTTATTCA
>RDZP01000028.1 GCA_004294005.1 Cytophagia bacterium | reverse complement strand
AAACATAGCATAAAAGAAAGAAGAAAAAAAGCAGGCTGGAGTGATAAGTATTTAATGGAATTATTAAAAAATGTTGATTTTTAGGTGCGTTTAACCTGGATTGTTATTTATTTATTAAATCTTAAAATAATCCTATTAAAAATTTGGAATTGTAGGCAACACCTTGTGCCTCTGTATTTAATTGATTCGAAGAATGACAATGTTTCGTCCAAGCGTCTTTTTTATTTTTAACAAAGGTAAATATTTTTTCTTATTCAAACAAAATATTTATCAAAAAACTTATCAAACCAAAAAATACGCTCAAACCAACGCCTTTTCCACTCTCCGAGTGGTGAAGTCTGGAGACTTGCGCCAGTGGGAACGGTCAGACCTCCGTTTCACTATGGTACAGACCGTTCAAAAATTAAATTGCATAACATCAATTATTTAAACAAAAAAAATCAATTATTTTAAAACAAAAAGAGTGTTATTTTGTTATTAAAGCATTACTACACTTTATTATTTATTATTTTTTATGATGTATTCTAAATTATCTATTATTTTTTGTTGGTTGATAGGTTCTCTTTTTTTATTCAATTGTGGTGGAGGAGGCTCTAAGGCAGAAGTAAAGATTTCATTCAAAAATTTACAGTTTGAAGGAAAAGAGGCTGAATTTGGTACAGCAAGTATTCGTACCGAAGTCAAAATGAACATTGATAGTTTGTTGAAAGCGAACAAAGCCACCAAAATTGGCAAAGCAATTATGAGTAATTTATCTTTAAAAATCAAAGACAAAGATAATTTTGATGTTTTGTCTAATGTTACTTTACAATTTTTAGGAAAAGATGTTAAAAGTATTTCTATTGCAAATGCCTCTACGATTACCAAAGGAACAAAGGAACTCAAACCTATTGTAAGTGAAAAAGCAGATGTAAAAGATTTTTTTCAAAAAGGAATTTTTGAGGCATTAATTGATGTGAACTTAAAAGATGAAAATAGTGAAGAAAAAATCGTAATAACTGCTAATTTTGATTGTACTTTATTTTTACAATAATTTTATTTTTTATTTTTAATTCTTATGAAAAAAACTAATTTTATTTTGATGTCTTTAGTAAGCATCATCATTTTTCAAAGCAATATTTTTGCACAATCTGCCAGCGATTTAGTAGGTCTTTGGCAACCAAGTGAAGGCACTTCTTATGTTAAAATAGAACGTGAAGGCGATAAATTTTATGGAAAAGTGGTTTGGTTGAAAGAGCCAAAAGATGAACAAGGCAACGAAAAAACAGACAAAAAAAATCCTGATAAAAGCCTAAGAAGTCGTCCCGTAAAAGGTATGCGTATGTTAAAAGATTTTGTTTTTGATGAAAAAGCAAAAGAATGGAAAAGTGGTAATATTTACGACCCAAAAAGTGGTAGCACTTATTATAGTAGTATCAAATACAAAGGAAAAAATCAAATAGAAGTACGTGGCTCACTTGACCAAAGTGGTTATATTGGTCGTACAGATACGTGGGTACGTGTAGAGAAAAAAACAAAATAGTTATTAAAAATATAAACGCTCCAAAAATATAAACTTTTGGAGCGTTATTTTTTTATTTTTTGATTATGTCTTTTTTAGGTTCCTCTTTTTTAACTTCGTCTTTTTTGGTTGCATCTATTTCAACCTGTGTCAATTCAACATCAAATCTTAGAATACTATTGGCAGGAATATCTTTTCCTGCACCAGTTTGGCCATAAGCCAAATAAGAAGGGATAAGCAGAATTGCTTTTTCACCTGTTCTTAACAAAGCCAAACCTTCGTCCCAACCTTTAATAACTTGTCCTTTACCTAACGTAAATTTCAAAGGTTCGTAAGGTCGTCCTTCGGTAAATTTACCAGCTTTTTGAGCAACTTCTTTGATACTTGTATCAAAAATAATTCCGTTCAATAATTGTCCTGTATAATTGGCTGCAATATTAACCACTCCTTTGGCTTGTACACCTATCGGATTTTTTTTGGTGATAACATAATGCAAACCTGAGGGTGTACTCATTAGTTGTAGTTTATTTTTGAGTGCATATTCTTTAATTTTAGCGGTTTCGGCTAATTTTATTGTTTTTATTTTTTCTTCTTCTGCGGCTTTTATTTCTTCCATAGTTTTGATACTATACATTTTAAGATAATATTTCATATCTGTTCCTGTAGGAAAAAAGGCAGGTCTTTGTTGTGGTGGTGCATTTTTGAACAATGTGTCAGCTGACACAATGCAAAGTATGCTATCGCCTTCTGCCATGTATTGCATAATTTCAGTAATATCACCTTTTTGTGCATCTTTGATAGGTTCTTTCTCGATAAGTCTTTCAAAAATAAGAGAATCTTTATAATTTTTGAGTGTAACATTTATTTTGGCAAAGTCACCAATTTTTCCTTTTTTTGCTCCTAATTTAGTAGTTAAAACTATATATTCTAAACCATTTTTGGTTTTTAATTTTGTTTGTGCTTTTATTTGTGTGTGATGATACATTGCAAAAACAAGTACGAATAATATCACTATTTTTTTCATTTTATATTTTTTTTAAGTAATTTGACGCAAAAATACTAAAAAAATAAGATATAAAAAATAGTTTAAATATTTTATACTAAAATTTATATAATTTTATTGGTTTTTGAGGTTGATTGTCTTGGAAAAATAATCAACTTAATTGTAAGAAGTAAGATTTTTATTAGTTTTAGAAATACTATTTTATTAAAATAACCTCACTTAGAGGGATTTATTATGAGCTCAGGAAAATATTTAAGAAAGTATTTTTGGTGAAATAAAAACAAAAAAATATAATTGATAACTAAAACTAATTTTGAAGCATTTGATTACAAATACTATCATTACTATCTCTGTAATATCTGTATGTTTTTTCGTTTGTTTTTAAAATTTGATAATTTTTTTGTTTTGCTCTTTCTAAAAAATCAGCATCACTTGCATATTCTAAATTTCTAAAGCCTTCTAAATCCTTAAAAACTTCTATTTTTCCAAAAAAAGTACCACCTGCGACACATTCGTCAATATGAATTTTTTTATGAATGTTATTTTTATCAGGTACATAAGGATTTCCTATGATTTCCAAACCACCTTCAATAATATCAATGGCAGGATTTTTTTCTATGATTGTGAGTCTTTTTTGTAGATGTTCGGGCAGGTATTCATCATCACTATCCAAAATACTGATGTATTTTCCTATGGCTAATTGCAATCCAACATTCAAACTCAAAGGTTGTTTTTGATTACTGTGCCAAAGATAACGTACTTTTTTTGTTTGCAAAGCAGGTTTTATGACCTCAAAAGTATCATCATTGCTTCCATCATCTATAATAATCCATTCCCAATTTTGATAAGTTTGTTCATAAATGCTCTGCCAAGCTCTTTGTAATAGTTTACTTCTATTATAAGTAGCAGTCAAAATCGAAATGATTGGTTTCATTATTTTTTTTCAATCTTTTTTTCGTCCTCAGTAAGAATAAAAACTTCTTCTTTTGGTTTTTTAAGATAATATTTTTCACGTGCAAATCGCTCTAAAACTTCTGCATTATTTTTTAAATCTCTAAAATCAGCTTTTACCTCTTCAGTTCTTTTTTTATAGAATAATTTTTCCTCTTCCATTTTTTGTAATTTTTTTTGTCGATTGTATTGTGTTATCCAATCATTTGCATCAAAAAAAAGCATCCAAATAATAAAAAGGATACCACTTAGTAAATAAAAATTTTTTAAGAATTTAGGAATTTTAATGAGATTCATTGTTAGTAAAGAAAGCTAAATAATTTGCAAATATATTATTTATTTATTGTATTTCAAAAAAAGAAATGATTTTTGTTTACATTTGTAAAAAAATAGCATTATCTGAGAGGTTTAATGATTGAATAATGTATCATTTTGGTTAAAAACTAAATTTTAAATAGCTCAAAACCTCTTTTTAAAAATTATAAATTCGAAGAAAAAAAATAAGAAATTGTTTTTTTTTAATTAAATTTGCAACAATGTTGCAAAAACACTATCTTTGCAAATTATTCTTTCAAATTATTTCAAAACGTGAAAAAGTCAATCTATTTTTTTATCTTATTTTTATCTATTTCTATTAAAATCATTGCCCAAAACAAAGAAATAATAGAAAAAGATACAACAAAACAATTAGAAGAAGTCATTATCAAGAGCCAAAAAGAAAACCAAAAAGAATATTCTACACAATCTACAGAAATTTTGAAAGGTGATGCACTCAATACCGAAAAAGGAAAAACCTTAGGCGATTTATTGCGTAATATCAATGGTGTCAATACTTTACAAACAGGTGCAACGATTGTAAAACCTATCATTCAAGGCAATTCAGGGAATAGAATTTTGATTTTAAATAATGGAATCAGACAAGAAGGACAACAATGGGGTTCAGAACACGCTCCAGAAATTGACCCTTTTATTGCCAATCAAGTTACGGTTATCAAAGGTGCAGAATCGGTGAGGTATGGGGCAGAAGCAATTGGTGGCGTAATTTTGGTCGAAACGCCTGATTTATTCCAAAAAAGAAAAACAATCGAATGGCAAAATATAGGTTTTAGTAATGGCAGAGGTGGTGCTTCTTCTTTCACATTTGGACAAAGTCGAAAAAATTGGGCACATAGAATACAAGGCAGCCTCAAAAAATTAGGTGATGCCAATAGCGCCACTTATACGCTCTCAAACACAGGAGTAGAGGAACGTAATTTTTCAGTAGCCATTGGTAGTCAATTCAAAAAAATAAAACAAGAAATTTTTTATAGTCGTTTTGATACAGATTTAGCGATTTTGAGTGCGGCACATATTGGCAATATGAGTGATTTGGCAAATGCAATAGACAGACAAACGCCTTTTGTTGTCAATGATTTTACATATACTATCAAAAATCCACGTCAAAAAGTAATTCATCAATTATTAAAATGGCAAGCAGAGTCAAATCTTAGTTTTTTGACGATAAAATGGCAATTAGGACATCAAATCAATCAAAGACAAGAGTTTGATGTCAGAAGAACTGCTTTTTCTACTACTATTCCTACGCTTAATTTAGAAATAACAACCACAACTTTTGATTTGGTTTTGATTCCTAATTTAAAAAAAACAAATTTTTCTTATCAATTTGGTTTGAATGGATTGATACAACAAAATAAAAATGTAGGTTTTACAGGCATTAGACCGCTTTTACCACAATTTTATCATATAGGAGTTGGATTTTTTGGTGTGATGAGATATGTCAGTAATCAATCAGAATGGGAATTTGGAGGGCGAATAGACAACAAAGATATTGAGGTTAAAAAATTTAATTTTCAAAATGAACTCATTACTAATCATTTTAACTTCAAAAATTTTTCATTGACTTTTGGTAATATTTATCAATGGAATGAAAAAATAACTTCCCGTTTTACGATTGCTTCTGCTTTTCGCCCTCCGTCTGTGGCTGAAATGTTTAGTGAAGGTGTGCATCACGGAAGTGGTGTAATAGAAGAAGGTAATCAAAATTTGGCGGTAGAAAAATCTTGGAAAACCACTTTTAATTTTCAATATCAATCTAAAAAAGAAAAAATAAAACAGTGGAATTTTCAATCAGATATTTATTATCAATATTTAGATAATTATATTTTTTCATCTCCAAAAGAAATTCGGGCTACAATTAGAGGTGTTTTTCCTGTGTTACGATACCAACAAACGCAAGCAATTATTTTTGGGGCAGATTTTACGGCTCGATATTATTGGAATCGCTTTTTAGATACAAAAATTGATATTTCACTTATCAAAGGAAAAGATTTGAATGAAAATGCACCTTTGATTTTTATGCCTGCCAATAAATTTAAAAATGAATGGACTTATTTGATTGAAAAAAAAGAAAATAAAAAATTATTTTTTGATAAATTGAGTTTTTCTTTAGCAGCCGTTTATGTGATGCAACAACAATTTGCACCACCCGTTTTTACGGCTAATCAAGCCTTACAAGCACTTTTAGTAGGTGATATTTCGTTGCCTAATACTACCTTTGATTTAGCTTCTCCGCCTGATGCTTATTTACTTTTTCAAGCAGATATAAATTTAAAAATTAAAAAAATGAATTTTGGTATTCGTGCCGACAATTTATTCAATCAATCTTATAGAGAATATCTCAATCGTTTTCGATATTTTGCAGATGATACAGGTCGGAATATTAGTATAAGATTGGGTTTTGATTTTTAGGTTATTTTTCAATTAAATTCAGAAATTATATTTACAAATCTCGAAATAATCTTTTTTATCTATTTTGAAACAAAAAAACTAATAAAATGAGATTCTATATCTAATTTCTGTTTTTTACCTGAAGCATTGATTGATTGTAATGTTATAATTTCTAACTGCACACCACTTCCTGCTTCTGTTATTTTGATAATATCTTCAGTGTTTACCACGTTTGTGGCAAGGTTTTGACTATATACAGCACGACCTTTTGTAAACATTCTTAATTGCATGTTTGTTATTTCGTATCTTTTTGGTGCTGATGATAAACTCACTTTATTTTCTACATCTGCCCTTACGATTATTTTCATACCTTTTTTAAGTTCCTCTTTTGAGATAGGATTTTCTAAATCTATCAATTCACCATTTTCATTAACAACAGTATAAGTAAATAGTGATTTAGTAATTTTTTCGTTGACATTAACAACTTCAACAGCGGTTGCAATATTAATTGTTTGAGCAACTATTGTATTGATGAATAGTAAGGAAATAACAAAGGAAACTAATCTTTTCATTTTGTATAATTTTTTTAATAGTACCCAAAGAATAACGAAGTGAATATATTAATAGTGTAAAGTAAAAAATAAAGAAGACTATTTTTTGGTAAAAATAGTCTTTTTTATTAAAATGAGTATAAAAAAATATTATTCTCCAATTTTACCTTTCAAACCTCTTGGTACTTCAACAGAAGCAACAGGATTTGCAGCAGAATCTAAAATTTCAAAATTATTGACAGTCAAATCTTTTACTTTGATAGATTTACCTAATTCTAATTTACTGATATTGGCTACAACATTATCAGGTAAATTTTTTGGTAAAGCTTTAATCATAATTTTTTTGATTTTTATTACCAATCTTCCCCCTTGTTGTACACCTGGTGATATGCCTTCAAAAACAACAGGAACAGCAATTTTTACAGGTTTATCTTCTTTTAATAATAAAAAATCAGCATGTAAAATTACTTCACTAACAGGGTGGAACTGAATATCTTGCAAAATAGCCTCATATTCATCTCCTTCAATGTTCAAATGAACAGTGTGTGCTTCAGGAGTGTAAACTAAATCTCTAAAAAAAATCATTGGAGAGTGAAAATGAATTTCATTTCCTCCACCATACAAAATGCAAGGAACACTCGCTTCTTCACGTAAATGACGAGAAGACTTTTTGCCTAAAACTTCTCTTTTAAAACCTAAAATCTCAACAGATTTCATTTCATTAATTATTTAAAAATGGAACATATACCGAACCCAAAGCCTTTTGCTGTGCTTATCTCTTTGAGTTACCAAGTCATTTTAACTGATAAACAACGAACTAATAGATTCGTGTTCATGGATTCGCCTAATTGCTTCTGCAAACAACTTTCCAACACTTAGGACTTTAATTTTAGGAACTTCTTGACGCAATGGCAATGTGTCAGATACTATCAACTCAGTGAGTTTTGAATTGCTGACGGTTGCATACGCATTACCTGACAAAACAGGGTGCGTACAAATTGCTCTCACAGATTTTGCTCCTTTATCTAAAATTATTTCAGCAGCCTTACAAATTGTGCCGCCTGTATCTATAATATCATCAACAATGATTACATTAGCATCTTTCACGTCTCCAATCACTTGCATTGAAGCAACTTCGTTGGCTCTTTTACGGTGTTTATCACAAACCACCAAATCAGCCTGAAAATATTTTGCAAAACTTCTGGCACGACCTACACCACCTACATCTGGAGCAGCAAATATAATATTATCTAATTCTAAACTTTTGATATAAGGTATAAAATTTGATAATCCATCTAAATGATCAACAGGAAAATCAAAAAAACCTTGAATTTGACCTGCATGTAAATCACAAGTCATCAATCTATCTGCACCCGCAGCCGCAAACAAATTAGCAACTACTTTTGCACCAATGGCTACTCTTGGTTTGTCTTTTCTATCCTGACGAGCATATCCAAAATAAGGTACAACTAAAGTTACATATTTGGCTGAAGCTCTTTTTGCTGCGTCAATCATCAACAAAAGTTCCATAATATTTTCAGCAGGAGGGCAAGTAGATTGTACCAAAAAGACATCGCAACCACGAACAGACTCCTCATAAAAAGGAGCGATTTCTCCATCACCAAATCTTTGAACAACCATATTTCCCAATGGTTTTCCGTATAATTCTGCTATTTTTTCAGCTAAATATCGAGAATTAGTGCCTGAAAAAATTTTGACTGCTTCTGTAGGCATATAATATTAGAATTAATAAAAAAATGAATAATGTATTTTAAATTTAATTTTTGAATACTAAATATTTAATTTGTTCAATTTATTTGTTAGTACATTCAATAAAAAAAATCAATACATTCTTAAAACAAAACTAACAATGTATTTTTTATATACATTGTTAGTGTTTTTTGAGTTATCCGACATAGATTCGAACTATGACTAAAAGTACCAAAAACTTCTGTACTGCCATTATACTATCGGACAATTTTTATTTGATACTGCAAAGGTAGAGAGTGTTTTTTTTATTTCCAAATTTTTTCTATTTTTTTTTCTATTTTTTTTCTATTTATGGTTCAATACATTAAATTTTTTAAAATGAACAAAGTTTTTGCACGCGGATAACACTGATTTTACAGATTTAAACGGATTTTTTTCTTCTTTTTGTAAAATTTTAATGTTTTTTATCAATTTCTACTTCTCATTTTAAAAACGCCACTGTATAATTCATTTTTTTGGTAAAATAATTGTACTTATTTATATTAAAACAAAAATCATTGCGCAATATATTATCAAAATGTTACATTTTATTTTATTGATATTTATAAGTATTTTTATTTCTTTTTCTGATGTATTGGCACAAAACCCAATCAATTCGAATAATACAATCAAAAAAAACTTAGTACCTAATCCAAGTTTTGAAGATTTAAAAGAACAACCTGATGATTATGGTGAAATTATGCACGCAAAAGGTTGGGAAAAATTATACCATACACCTGATTTATTTTCTACTGATGCATTTGCACCCAAAGTAAAAATTCCCTATAATTTTTATGGAAAAGAAGAAGCAGCTGAAGGAAAGGTATATGCAGGGCTTGTTGCTTATCACGAAAATTCACCTAACGAATTTATTGGTATAAAACTAAAAGAACCACTCAAAAAAGGTGAAAAATATGAAATTAGTATGCAAGTAAGTTTAGGAGAAATGTATTCTAATTTTGCTTGTAATAATTTAGGAATGTTATTTTCAAATGAATTAAAAGATTTTCATGATGCAGGAATGGCACATCTAAAATCAACAGCTATCATTACTAATAGTGTTGGTTGGATAACACTCAATAAAACTATTGTTGCTGATGATAATTATAAATATTTGATTATTGGTAATTTTTTCACTAAGAAACAAACTAAAGCGGATAGAATCAGGAAAGCGGGTTATGAAGGTGCTTATTATTATATCGATGATATTAAAGTTACCCCTATTATATCTACCGAAAGTGAAGATAATTTTATGAAAATCACAGGTAGAGTGTATGATGGTTTAACCAACAAAGGACTTCCTGCGAGAATAGATTTTGTGTTAGGTGAAATAAATTATAGAGTTTATGAAGAAGTTGATAAAAATGGAAAATACGAATTTAGCCATTTACAACATGCTTCTTTCTTTTATTTGGAGGCAAAAGCAAAAGGTTACTTTACTACTCGAGTTTTAATGGAAGCAAAACCAACAGACCAAAAATTTGAAAAAGATTTTGTATTAATGCCTGCCTCTGTGGGGAGTTCTATTATTTTAGAACATTTACATTTTGAATATGGAAAAGCAACTTTACAAAAACAATCGATTCCTGAACTTAATTCTTTGATAGATTTTTTGCAAACACACCCCAATTATCATATTGAAATTTCAGGACATACTGATAATATTGGTGATGCAGCTACAAATAAAACACTTTCTTTGCATAGAGCAGAAGCAGTTGTTAATTATGTAACTGAGCATGGATTTATCAAAAAAAATAGAATGGTCTTTACCGGATATGGAAAAGAACAACCAATTGCTGATAATGGAAATGAAGAAGGACGCAAAAAAAATAGGCGTGTAGAGCTCAAAATCGTAAAAGATTAAAAAAAAATGAGAAATTTTATAAATTTTTTCTGTTTTTTTATGAAATATAAAAAAAACAATCTATATTTGCACTCCAATTTTGAAAATAATAGTTTAATTGCTTATTTATATATAAAAATATTATGAATGCGTTAATAAAAAAACTTGTTGAATCTGAAAATGTTTCAACTCGCGCTAAATATCCAGATTTCAAATCAGGTGATACAATCAATGTTCACGTAACTATCCGTGAGGGAAACAAAGAACGTGTCCAACAGTTTAAAGGTATCGTGATTCAACGTAAAAATCGCAATACAAATGGCGAAACTTTTACAGTACGTAAAGTTTCTAATGGTGTAGGTGTTGAAAGAGTATTCCCTATATTATCGCCTAACATCGCTACTATCGAACTAATCAAACAAGGTTTTGTTCGTAGAGCAAGAATTTATTATATGCGTGGTAAAATGGGTAAAGCTGCTCGCGTAAAAGACAAAAAAGTAAAAGATAAAAAAGAAGTAGTCGCAGAATAGTTCAAAATTATTTTTTTATATCCATTAATCAACACAATCTAATTTTTTTAAATTGTGTTGTTTTTTTTGGGTAGTGCTATACTTGTAATATTTTTGTCTTTTTGAGCGAAGCGAAAAATCTAACTTTTTGTTCGTAAAACACTATTCAATGGTAAATATGCTTCACTTCGTTCAGCAGGACAAAATATTGCATTTCCAGCACTACTTTTTTTGTTTTTGGAATAGAAAAAATAGATACTTTTTTTTTAATTTGATTTTAATAAAGATGAACGAAAAACGAATTAATTATCAAGATTTTTATGATATAATTCATCAAGAAATATTACCTGATTTGTCTAATTGGACAATTCAAAAACGAAACATAGAAAAAGAAAATCAAGAGCAAAAAATATCTTATCAGATTCCTTTACTGATTGATGAAATTGCTGAAAATCAATCTTTTAAAGAATATTTGATGGCTATCCAACCTATTCCAAATGATTATGTATTACTTTTAATACAAGCAGGAAGTGCAGCAATTGCACAATATGAAGAAGGGAAACTTATCAATCATAAAGTCATCAAAAAATATATGATACGTGCCTCACAAGGGAAAGCACAACTCAAACATTTGAATAACAAAGGAAAATCAAAATTAGGTTCAAGAATACGATTGGCACAAACAAAAGATTTTTTTGAAGAAATCAATGAAAAGTTAGAAGAATGGGAAATCAATAATATCCCTTTTATTTTTTATAGTGCATCAATTGATTGTTGGAATTTATTATTTGAATCAAAAATAAATTGTCCTTTTGATAAAAAAGATATGAGACTAAAAAAAATACCTTTATTGGTTTACACGCCTGATTTTGAAGAAATTTTACGTATTAATGATTATATTTTATATGCTCAAAAACAAATCATAGAAAAATATTAATATAAAATATAAAAAAAACCTTACATAAATTTGGAAATTAAAAAATAAATAACGTACTTTGCACCACAATTGAAAGATTGAATCTAAAATTTTGTTTAAAACATTTAAAAAACATTTAAAATTATGAAATTTGTAAAAATCCTTGCTTTCGTAGCAGTTGCTACTTTATCTTTTACTTCTTGTGGTGGTGGTGAAAAAAAAGAAGGCGAAACTAAAGATACTACTAAAAAAGTAGAAGAAAAAACTGAAGAAACTAAAAAAGTAGAAGAAAAAACTGAAGAAGTGAAAGACACTACTAAAAAAGACGAAAAAGGTGCTGAAGGCAAAAAAGAAGAGAAAAAAGATGACAAAAAAGCTGCTGAGCCTAAAAAAGACGAAGGTAAAAAATAATTCTTTTTTACAAAGCACTAAAAATAAAAAAACACAACCAAATTTAGTTTTCGTTGTGTTTTTTATTGCCTATTAAATCATTGTTTGAAAAATATCATATTTAGATGTATTTTAAAATTAATGATAAAAAATTACACTAATAAAAAAGGCTTTATCATAATGATAAAGCCTTTTTTATTACCATTGTTTTTAAAATTTTCTTTTGTATAAATAAAAAAATCTAATAGTTAGAAAAACAGCAGAGAAAGTAAGCCCTAAAGATAATCCATACCAAATACCATATACACCTAAATTAAAATTAAAACCTAAAATATATCCTGAGGGTAATCCAATTACCCAATAAGCAATCAAAGTAATCATAGTAGGAATTTTGACATCTTCGATACCTTTCAAAATACTCAGTCCAATACATTGTATTCCATCTGAAAGTTGAAATAGGCAAGCAATTAGTAATAAATTCATAGCAATTGCTAATACTTTTTCATCAGAAGAATACAAACCTACCCAAAATTTTTGAAATATTAAAAATAATACAGAAGCAAAAATCATAAACAAGGCAGCCAAAATTAAAACAATCATAGCAGACCTAAAAATATATTTCTTATTTTTTTGCCCTACACCTTCAGCTACCAATATAGCACCTGCAGTACCAATACCTGTCGTAACCATATAAGTTACAGAAGCCAAATTGATAACTACTTGATGAGAAGCCAAAGGATATTTGCCTAACCAACCTGACATCAAAGCGGCTACTGAAAAACAACCAATTTCAAAAAAATATTGTAAACCCGCAGGAAAACCCAAACGATAAATTTTATTCACCAATAATTTATCAACGCGCCAAAAATCAAAATTAGATAAGTATATTTTAAATTTTTTTTGTGAGAATATATACCAAAATATTGACAACATCATCAAAATTCTTGTAATAACAGTTGCCAAACCTGCACCAAATAGTCCCCAACGTGGAAAACCTAAATTACCAAAAATAAGTAACCAGTTTAAAAAAATATTAATTAAAAGTCCGCCAAAAGTTACATACATAGCAATTTTGGTATAAGATAACCCATCAGTAAAATTACGAGCTGCCAAAAAAAGAACCAAAGGAAAAACACCTAAACTAACAATATATAAATAACTCTGTGCAAACTTTGCTACCTCTATCTCTTGTCCTAATGAAAAAATGAAATAGGTTAAAAGCGTATGTGCAATCAAAATCATACTACTCAAAATAAAAGATACATAAAAACCTGCTCCAAGTATTTTACTGACTAAGGTATAATTTTTTTGAGCATTTGCTTGTGCAATCATTGGTGAAATAACAGAGGTCAATCCAATACCTATACATACCACCAAAAAATGGATACCATTACCCAAACTTGCTGCTGCTAATTCTGTTGCTCCAATTTGTCCGACCATCATTGTGTCTGCTACACCCATAGCAATAATTCCTAACTGTGCTATCACAATAGGATAGCTCAATTTTAAGGCTTTAAAAATCTCATTTTTTAAAGAATAAGATTGAGTTGATAATATTTTAGTTGTCATAATGTTGCAAAATTAGTTATTTTCTGATACAAAAACAATTAAAATACTTTGATTTGTTTTTTTTTACTAAGAATACCAAAAAAAATTTTGTAAAAAAGATTTTTATAGTCTAATTTTACACTTTTAAAATTATAAATTTTTATGTTAAAAATTATTTTATATACATTATTAATTAGCTGTTGTTTTAGTTGTAAATTTTATAACCAAAATATTATGTTTAAAACTCCTACTAATATTAAATCAAGTAAGCCAATTATTGAAGCGCTTATAAAAAATGCAGAAGGCAATTATCTGATTCAAAAAGGGGACCATTTAGAGGTAAGAGTTTATACAGCTGAGGGAGAGGAAATTATCAATCCAAGAGCATTGATGGTGGGTAACCCAAGTGCAATTGGACAAAATGGACAAATGATGATGCCACAACAAGGCGGCGGAGGTATGATAGGTGGAGGTGCAGTGGGTGGAGGGGTTGGTATGGGTGGAGGTTTTCAAAGTCCTCAATTTCCGTTAGATTACCCAGATTTTATCGTACAACAAACAGGTATGATTAACATTCCAAAATTAGGTTATGTAAAAGTTGATGGACTTACATTAGTACAAACAGATAGCCTTTTAAGTAATGCTTATTCAAAATTTTATGAAAAACCTTTTGTACGTACACGTTATAATAACAAAAGAGTGATTGTTTTTAGAGGGGCAGTTGGTACAGTTTTACCTTTGCGAACCGAAAATATGAATTTAATAGAAGTTTTAGCACTTACAGGTGGTATGCCCAACGAACAAAGAGCAAGAAACATTCGTTTAATTAGAGGTGATTTGAAAGATCCTGATGTATATGTAATAGATTTAAGCACAATGAAAGGCGTTACAGCCCAAAATTTATTGCTCCAACCCAATGATATTATTTATGTAGAACCTGTTAGAAAAGCAATTATAGAACAAATTGGCGATTTAAGCCCTATTTTAAGTTTATTCACAAGTATAATTACATTGGTATTAGTACTTCGAACTACAAGATAATTTTTCATTCTTTGATTGTCTAAAAATAATACAAATTTTAAAATTATCCACATTTTTTGTTTAATGTGTATAACTTTGTGGATAAGTAAGTTATTTATCCACATTTTGTTTTTTTTTCTGTGGATAACTTTTTTTGGCATAGTTTTTTTTGAAAAGTTATCCACATTTTTATACTTATTAGTGTGGATAACTTGTTGATAAGTACCTTAGTTATCCACATATTCGATATATAAATTGTGGATAACTTGTTAATAAATATAGGTGTGTGGATAAGTAGGAAGTTATCAACAAGTTATGAACGATTTTTTCCACCAAAAAAATAGAGTTATCCACGCCTAAAAATTTAACATCAACTTTATTTTATTATGTGGATAAGTATGTGGATAAGTATATAAATAAATAAATATCAACTGCTTAAAGTGTGTATAAAAATTTGTCGATGTTAGAATAATACAATTTTATTTTTTTAAAAATAAAGTTATCCACACACTCATTAGTATTATCATTTAATAAATTAATATATATATTTAATACAATTAGTTTTTTAGAGAATTTATTTAGCTAAAAAAAAATTTGTTTTTAAATGTTTATTTCAGAACTTTGCACAAAAAATTCCTTACTGTTCGAAGGATAAATTAAAAATAGAGCAAAAATAATAAAAATGGCTTTACAATGTGGTATTATAGGATTGCCTAATGTAGGTAAATCTACCCTTTTTTCAGCATTAACCAATATTCAAAATGTAGCAGCAAATTATGAATTTGCAACTATTGAAGCTAATATTGGTATTGTGAACGTACCAGACCCGCGTCTTGATATTTTAGTTAATTTAGTTAGTCCTAAAAGTATTGTTCCAACTACTGTTCAATTTTTAGACATTGCAGGTTTAGTTAAAGGTGCAAGTACAGGTGGTGGTAGAGGAAATGCTTTTTTGAAAGATGTAAGAGAAGCAAGTGCTTTGATTCACGTGTTAAGATGTTTTGAAGACGAAAATATTGTTCGCTCTGCAGGAGCAGTTGATCCTGTAGCGGATAAAGAAATTATTGAAACTGAACTTCAACTCAAAGATTTGGAATCAGTAGAGAAAAAAATTCAAAAGACAGAAAGAGCAGCACGTGCAGGAGATACAGAAGCAAAAAAAGATTTACAAGTTCTTCAAGCTTATCAAGCACATCTCTCACAAGGTAAAAATGCTCGTACACTTGATTTTTCTGATGATGAGAAGCAATCTGTCGCTGATTTATTTTTATTGACTATTAAGCCTATTTTGTATGTTGCTAACGTCAAAGAAGAACATCTACATCAAGATAATCAACATGTACAAAATTTGAAAGAGGCAGTAAACAAAGAAGGTGACCAAGTGATTAAAATTTGTGCAGCATTAGAAGCACAAATTGCTGAAATTACAGAAAAAGAAGAAAAAGAAATGTTTTTGAGTGAATATGGTTTGAAAGAATCTGGACTTGACCAAATGATTCGTGTTTCTTACGGCTTATTAGACCTTATTACGTACTTTACCGCAGGCGTGCAGGAAGTAAGGGCTTGGACAATTAGAAAGGGCTGGAAAGCCCCTTTGGCGGCAAGTGTGATTCACTCTGACCTTGAAAAAGGTTTTATTAGAGCAGAGGTGATTAAATTGGACGATTATCAAAAATATAAAACTGAAAATGCTTGTAAAGAAGCAGGAAAAATGGCATTAGAAGGAAAAGATTATATTGTGCAAGATGGTGATGTAATTTATTTTCGTACAAATAAATAAAAATAAATATTTATGTTTATTTAAAAACATTATAGATTTTTAAAAATCTATAATGTTTTTTTATTGGTAATTAAATATTTCAAATTGAAAATTTTTTATTTATTTTTTTGATAATTTGTTGAATACCATTTTGGATAACTTTAAAATCAACTTTTTCTTT
Source organism: Cytophagia bacterium (assembly GCA_004294005.1). Lineage (GTDB taxonomy): Bacteria > Bacteroidota > Bacteroidia > Cytophagales > Microscillaceae > RDXZ01. The sequence continues at coordinate 11,031 of RDZP01000028.1, read as the reverse complement.
AGCAATAAAAATAAAAGCAGCACATAAAATGAAGTGATTTTTTCTATCTTTGAATAAATCATTTTTTTTGATTCTGTATGCTTCTCTTGTTCTTCTTTTGAGTAAATTTCTGTCTGTGGCTTTTTTAAAACCTTTTTTGTTGACAATAATTAAAATTTTTGGTAATTCATCATCTATTATTTCCTTTTCTAAGTACAAAAACTTGAATGGATAAGCAAATTCATTTTTTCCTTCTTTGAATAATTTTTCTATTAATATTTTACTACAAAGTTTTTCTTTTTTAGCAAATGATTTTTTTTTTTTCTGTGGATAACATCGTTTTGATTGGTAAAGTATTTTTTTTCTACTATGCAAATGTACTCTTTTATTATTAATCTAACAAATTTTTTTATTTTTTCATTCGATTAGTCTTATAAAAGAAAAAAATAAAGGTAAAAAAAGATATTTTTAAATAGACTATAAATATTTTGAAAAAATAAATAAAACAAAATAATATTCTGAAAATAAATTAAATTATTTATATATCAAAATTTAATATTGATACAGGTAAGACCTAAAAACAACATTATCATAAAAAAAGCCTTTTTGAATAGATTTTTTGTTATTATAAATAAGTGTTTTTATAATAACATTAACATTGAAATTATTAATACCTTTCTATTTTCTTTTGCTACTAAAAAACCTTAATAAAATGACTTGTTAGTCATTTTATTAAGGTTTTTTATATGACTAATAAGTCATTTTTATTATTTTTGGGTTGTATTTGTATCTTTTTCTATTTTTTCTCTTTCGATGCTGTCAGTTTTTATTTTTTCTTTGTGTTTTTTATTTTCCTTGTTTTCATTTTCATTCTCTTCTTTTTCGTTTTGGTCAATATCAATTTTTACTTTTACTTTTTTGTTTTTAGTATCGAGCATAGTTGGTTTTTTGAAAGCTAAAAGTCTGTCCATTTCGTGTCCAAATATTTCAAGACTATCTTTGATAATTCTAATTTTTCTAAAATATTTTCTGGTGGCTGTTTTTGCATTGGTTGGTCTGCCTCTTAATCCAGAACTGGCAAATATTTTTCCTACATCATCAGCCATTATTTTTACAGTATCTAATCTTTTCATGGTTCGATAAGCAACAGCAACAATTTTTTGATAGCTTTTTGCCATTGCCTTATTAGTTCTTCTTTCGAGTTTTGCAAGTTCAGGGGTAGTTATTTTATTTGTAATATTTTCTTGTTTTTTAAAGTATTCATCAATAGAGACTTGGAATTCCTTGAGTTCTTCTATCATTTTACTTTGGTGATAGTCTAATCTTTTGATATGTCCTTGCCAGCTCCAATAAAGTGCTTTGTAAGTAATATTGACTGTGTCTGTTAGTTTTCTCTCATAGTGGTCTTCCATAAAAGTTAATAATTTGTCATACAATCTATATTCAACCGCAAAATCGTTGAGTTCATCTTTTACGACTACATTATGTTGGATAACGGTATCAAATTCACGGCTTTTAGAGCAACTATTCATCAAAATCAATATTAAAAAGCAATGAAAAAAGCGAGTGTATTTATTTATTTTCATATTTATCAATTAAAAAAAATCCTATATTTCACAAAGATATTATTTATTTGTCGAATTTAAAAATAATTTAAAAATAATTTAAAGAAATTATTATTTTGATTATAAATGTTAGAAATAAAAAAAATATTATTAAATTAAATCTATTTTTTTGCCATATAAAATATTTGGGCTTTTTTTTGTTTATACTTAAAATTATTTATATCTTTGCAAACTACTTATAAAAATATTGAGCTTATTAAAGGTTATTTATTTATTTTTAAAAGTAGTATTATTATCATAAAATAGTAATAACTAAAATGCTATGCAAAAAATTTCAGAAGAAATTATACAAAAAAAATTAGAAGAAATCCATCAAAATACTGATAAATTAGTAGGTAATGTTTTGTATGGTTTGGCGGGTATTCTTTTTATATTTGGGTCTATTTATACAAAGCCTATTTTAGCACTTTTAGGTTCACTATTAGTTTTACTTATTTATTGGATAAGTATTTTTTATATAACCAAACGGCAAATAAAAAATTTACTGATTTGTAGTTCTTTTGCTGTTGGAATGATATTTTTGATAGCTGTTCCTAATGGTCTTACAGAAGTTCGATATTCTTTTTTTATTCTTATTTATATGTTAGTTATTTATCAAGATGTAAAGTTAATACACTTTGCAATTGGCATTGCTTACTCATTTTTGATTGTAAACTATAGTATTGCTTTTGATAAAAAAAATCCTTTTTATTCTTTTGTTGTTACTCATTTTTTAGAAAAAAATGCTGTTACTCTTGAAAAATTTATAATAGGTTTAATGGTAATTTTAGTAGCACACTTGGTTGCTTTATTTTTGACTCGTCTTTATAAATCTCGTACCTATAAACAAATATATAATGCTGAATTTCAACAACAACAATTAGTATTTTTATCTAAAAATCAAGATTTTGCTGACGAAATTGCAGCAGGTAAGTTTGAATTTGTTTATCAATTAGAAGAGGGTGATGTATTAGGACAATCTTTGGTTAATATGAGGGATAACCTAAAAAATGCAGCACAAAGAGATATTGAAGATAAATTTATAACCAATGGTATATCTGAATTGAGTGAAATTTTAAGAAAAAATAGTGATAATTTAGAAAAATTAGGTGGTATGCTTATCAGTAAAATTATCAATTATTTAGAGGCTTCACAAGGAACATTTTATATTGTAGAAAAGCAAGGAGAAAATCAAGATATTTTATTGAGAATGGTTGCTTGTTATGCTTATAACCGTAAGAAATTTATCAACTCAACTTTGGCAGAGGGTGAAGGATTGGTTGGACAATGTTATTTAGAGAAAAAAGCCATTTATCATACACAAATTGCTACTGATTATTTTAAAATTAGGTCAGGTTTGGGCGAAATTTTACCTACTTCCTTGATAATTACACCTTTGATGGCAAGTCAAAATGTAGTGGGTGTTTTAGAAATTGCTTCTTTAAATCCCTTGAAAGACTATCAAAAAAAGTTCTTAGATAAAGTAAGTGAAGATATTGCTATTACCCTCATCTCTGTAAAAGCCAACGAAGAAACAAAAAAACTATACGAACAATCAAGAATAGTTACCGAAGAATTGCAGGCAAGAGAAGAAGAAATGAGACAAAATGTAGAAGAATTAGCGGCTACACAGGAGGAAATGAGAAAAACGCAAACTCATTTAGAACAGACTAAATTAAAATCTGAGGCTTTTATAGAAGGTTCATCTAATGCTATTATTTCTTTTAATGATGGAGGACTTATTGATGAATATAATCAATCTTTTTTAAATATGTTTGGTTATGAGAGAGAGGAAAAACTAAAAATAAATATTGTATCTATTTTACCTGAAATCAATATTTTTGATGTTAATAAATATATTAAGAAAGGAATTTATATGCAAGGAAAAAAACAATCAGGACAATTTATTGATGTAAGAATTTATCTTAATAAAACTGAAATTGCAGGAAAAGATATTTATTTGATGTATATCAGAGATATATCAGAAGAAAAAAGAAAAGAAAATGAGTATATATTAAAAATTAATACCTTAGAAAAAGAAATTCAACAATTAAAAAATGTATAATAATTTTTACTTTTATCTATTTATTTCGTATATAAAGTAAATATCATAAACTTAATCTTGATTATGTCATTAAATACAACCAATTTTCTATCATTATGATAAAATAATTCACTTATCAATGTAATTTAGAATCATAAAATTTATGAAAAAAAAGTTTTTTTGGATAATAAATATTTTATTTTGTTATTCATTGTTGTTTCATCTACAAAAAATAACAGCACAAAATAGTAAAGATGGTCTTATCGACAAAAAAAAAATATACACTTTAACAAAAGATGAAGTTGTTGCACAAAATGAAAACTCACTTGGTATTTATCAAGATGAGTTGGGGTATATTGTTGTAACGGCAGATGTTAAAAAATTTACACGTAATTATCATATTGGTGAAAGAGTCTATGGTCCTTTTGATAGAAGATTAGTAGAAAAACCTACTTTTAATTTAAGTTCTTGGGGTTTTATAGATTCGAGAGGTGATACAAGTCTTGTGTTTTTGAATGGTAAACAATTAGGAAAATTTTTGTTGCCTGAGTATCCAATCACTTTAAAAATTGCTAAAAATACTTGGGCGTATGCTCTCATCAATCAAACAGAAGGTACAAACAAAATCATTGTCAATGGAACTGCTTATGGCCCTTACGCTGATATTATTGATTATTATTTGAGTAATGATGGCAAAAGGTGGGCATTGGCTTACGCAGAAAAACCAGAAGAATGTTATGTAGTTTTTTCCTCAGGCGAAAAATTAGGTCCATATAAAACAATTCATTCTTTTTCTTTTATAGAAGGTGCGGGAAATCGTTGGGTAACATTGGTAGAAAAAAAAGATGAAAAATCTACTTCTATCTCTGAAACAAAAGAAATTAATAATTTTACTGTCATTACCCATAACGGAGAAGTGGGTACTTATCAACAAGAAAAAATTGATACTCCTGAATTTGACTTTAAAAATTTGATACAAAAAGGAAATAATTACGGTTTGAATGTTGTTAAAGATAATCAATTTTATTATTTGGGTAATGATAAATTGTATGGACCTTATAAAAAACAAGTTGAAAGTGTAGATATGGGCGAAGAATATAATAAATTTAATTATATTGATAAAACAACCAAAAATTTACACTTTACAGGTGAAGGTATTTTCTCGAGAAATGTAGATAAATATTATGTAAGTGAAAGTAGAAAATCAATTGCAATTATCAAACATGCAGGCAATCAAAAAGATTCATTATTTGTGAATGATAAATATTTCAAAGGTGTTTTTAATAAAATTATAGCCCTAAAATTTGCCCCAAAAAGTGAAGAATGGGCAATTATATCAGAAAATCCCGACAAATCAGTTACATTGCATTTTTCAAATCAAAAAGAATGTGGCCCTTTTTATGCAGACTTAACACACTCATTGCCTTATATCATCTTAGGACAAAGTGCAAAACATTGGGCGTTTCATTTTATAGAAGCAAAAACTGGAGAGATGAATTTATTTTTAGACAATAAAAAATATGGAGGCGAAAAAATAAATTTTTTAGGTACAATGGCAATTACAAAAGAAGATAATAAAGAATATTTTTCGTGGTTTACATTAGAAGATAAAAGTATTGTTTATTTGAATAAATTGGTATTAGATTAAATCAAAAAATAAATAGTAAAAATTATCAAAACTTTCCAAAAGTAAAAAAACTTTTGGAAAGTTTTAAGTTTATAGATAATATAAATATAAAAATAATTACTTTTTCACAAAAATATTTTTGAAAAACAAAAAAAAGTCGTTATTTTGCAAATCATTTCAAAAAAAACTAAAAAATGTGTTTAACCGTAGATATTCATACGCATATTATTCCTGAACATATTCCAAATTTTAGAGAGAAATTTGGATATGGTGGTTTTATTACACTTGACCATCATAAACCTTGCAGGGCGAGAATGATGCAAGATGGACGTTTTTTTAGAGAAATACATGATAATTGTTGGGATCCAAAAGTACGCATTAAAGAATCAAATCATTTTAAAGTAGATGTGCAAGTACTTTCCACTATCCCTGTGATGTTTAGTTATTGGGCGAAACCTTTGGATTGTTTGGCAGTTTCTGAATTTTTGAATGACCATATCATTGAAATTTGTGAACGTTATCCTGATAGATTTATTGGATTGGCTACAGTGCCTCTGCAAGCACCTGATTTGGCTATCAAAGAATTAGAAAGATGTATGAAAATGGGTATGGCAGGTGTACAAATAGGCTCGCATGTAAATGATTGGAATCTATCAGATGAAAATTTATTTCCTTTTTTTCAAGCAGCCGAAGAATTAGGTGCTGCTGTTTTTATTCACCCTTGGGATATGGTTGGGCAAGATAAAATGAAAAAATATTGGCTACCTTGGTTGGTAGGAATGCCTGCTGAAACTTCTTTAGCAATTTGTTCTATGATTTTTGGTGGCGTTTTTGAACGTTTGCCACGATTAAGAGTAGCTTTTGCACATGGCGGAGGTGCTTTTCCTGCTTCTATTGGTAGAATTGAACATGCTTTTCAAGTAAGACCAGATTTAACTGCAATTGATAATAATGTAAATCCAAGAAATTATATTGGAAAATTTTATATAGATTCGTTGGTACACGAAGCAAGTGTTTTGCGTTATTTGATAGAATTATTTGGTGCCGATAAAATAGCGTTAGGAACAGACTATCCTTTTCCTTTGGGCGAATTAGTGCCTGCAGAATTAATTAATAGTATGACTGATTTGAGCCAAGATGTAAAAGAAAAATTATTATACAAAAGTGCTTTTGATTGGTTAGGTATGAAAGATACATCAATTTACACCGCTTCAAAAGAAAAAAGAGAACTTATCATTTAATATTTTTGTCATAACGATAAAAAAAAGGCTCTATCATAATGATAAAGCCTTTCTTATTACAATTTATTTAATAGGGATTTTTGTATTCAATTTTTGGAAAATAATAAGAGGCTCTATCACAATGATAGAGCCTCTTATCAAAATAGATTTAATCACCACCTCCACAACCACCTCCACAACTTCCTCCTCCACAACCACTTCCTCCATCTCCTCCACTGCTTCCACTATCACTACCTCCACTATCACTGCCTCCACCATCAAACCCTGAACTACAACTTGTCCCACTATCTGCAGATAATCGTTTGTATTCTTCATTTTCAGATAAAACGCTTAATCCAAAGACGCTTACTAATGGTAAATATTCGCTCGGAATGCCTTGTATTTGGGCGTTACCATATTCTGTACTTACTTTTGATTTGAGTGACGAAAAAGCAATTTTTAAATCATTGAGATAGTTTTTTCCTTTTTTGGTAATGCGTTTGAATAAAATTGAAAAAGATATTGGAAAAGAAATTAAACAAAAGGCAGCAATCATCACAATAAAACCTATATTTGTATAACCTAACGATAAAGCCCAATAGATTCTACTTATTCCCATCAATAATAAACTAAAAAATACTCCTTTAGAAATATTTTTAAAATTTTTATATGTTTTTTCAGGTAATATCAAACCAGCATCAATTAATTGTTTTTCATAATGAACACCTGCTTCTTGGATAGCATTTTTTAGAATGGACATATCAAAAGCCTCTTTGATAGTAAGTGGATGTGTAAAACAATCAAAAATTTGTAATTCGTGTGTTGTGAGTAACTTTATATCAGGATATTGAGGGGCTTGCTCTAAAATACTATCATCATTGGTATTGCGTTGTAGATAGCCTTTTTGTATCAAACCTAACAACAAAACCTCACTTACGCCCGATGTACCTCTCATCATATAAGCAATCAAAGAAAATGTACCTGTTTGTTGGTGTGTGTTCGATAAATTTGGGATTTTTAATTGAGGAGAATTATCGCCTTCTACTATAGATTTTCCAACTGACAAACCAATTAAACCAATAATAACACTTACAAAATATAAGATTAAAAATAAAGTTGGTGGTATAAATTCAAAGAATAGTAACATATTTTATTGTTGTTTTAGTTCTATTGATAAATACGAAAAAAGAATAAAAAAATACGAAATATTGAGTATTTTTTTTTCTGTTTATTTTATGATAATTTTTTTGAGTTCTTCTTCTGTGAGTTCGCCTTGGTGTATTTTTCTTTTATTTTTTGGTGTAATAATCAAAGTAAAAGGAATAGTTCCGTCCCAATTTTTATCTATTTTATCAATCCATTCATTTGCTTTATCCTCATCTAATAAAAAAGAATTAATTTCAATTTTTTTCTTTTTAAGAATATTGAGTGCTTTTTCGGGAGTATCTTCGATAGCGACAAAAATAAATTGTATTGGTTTTTGTTTCATTTCTGAGGCAATTTTTACAAAATGTGGTAGTTCTTTAATACAAGGCACACACCAAGAAGCCCAAAAATTAATAACTTTTAGCGTATCATTTTTTTTATCAATGATTTTTTCTAAATCTGCTATTTTAATACTTTTAATTTCTTGGGCAGATAAATAAAATTGAAAAGAAAAAATTAGAATAAAAAGAAAAGATTTTATTTTGATTGTTAGCATAATTAAGAGGTATGATAAGGTTTTATAAAAAGAGTAAATTGAATATATTTTTAATTTATGATTGATAATATTATTAAGCTTTGCAAATTTATATTTTTTTTTTCATTTATTCAATTTTTTCTTTTTTGATTGATAAAAAATTAAATTATTTGCACTACATTTGCAAATTCAATTTAAAAAATATGCAAAAAAAAATTCTCATTACAGGTGCTAATGGTTTGTTAGGACAAAAATTAGTACATTTATTAACACAACCTACTTATCAACATATCAAAATTTTGGCTACGGGCAAGGGAGAAAATAGACTTACAAAAACCAATCAATTTGAGTATGTTAGTATGGATATTGCTGATGCATCAGATATTGAAAAAGTAGTTAGTCAATTTCTACCTGATGTTATTATTCACACTGCGGCAATGACTCAAGTTGATGATTGTGAAACAGAAAAAGAACTTTGCTGGGAATTGAATGTAATATCAGTAGAATATTTAACAGAAATTTGTGCTAAAAAAAATATTTTTTTGGTGCATCTTTCAACCGACTTTATTTTTGACGGCACAGAAAGTCCACTTTCAGAAACAGCATTACCTAATCCGATTAGTTATTATGGAGAAAGTAAATTAGCAGCAGAAAAAATAATTCAAACTACTAAAAACCTTCGTTATGCTATCGCAAGGACAGTTTTGGTTTATGGTATTACAGAAGCAATGAGTAGAAGTAATATTATTTTGTGGGTAAAAAAATCATTAGAAGATAAAAAAACAATTCAAGTAGTTGATGACCAATACAGAACCCCTACTTTGGCAGAAGATTTGGCAATGGGCTGTTTTTTATTAGCAGAAAAAGAAAAAGAAGGTATTTTTAATATCTCAGGTTTCGAAATGCTTACACCTTATCAAATGGCAATTATTACGGCTGATTATTTTAAATTAGATAAACAATTTATCGTTCAATCAGACAGTACAAAATTTACACAAGTGGCAAAAAGACCATTAAAAACAGGTTTTCTAATTGATAAAGCAAGAAAAGAATTAGGTTATACTCCTCACTCTTTTCTCGAAGGCATCAAAATAGTTGAATCTCAAATTATTTAGAAAAAATCGATAAAAATAAAGTAATTTTAAGTAATTATCTACAATTATATCTAATTTTAAATTTTTTGTAATTGAGTTTGGTAGTTTAAAATGTTTTTATTAATTTTGTGCCTACGATTTACTCATTAAAATCTTTTTTGTTGTTCTTTTGCAACTGCTAAAATTTTACGAACTATTATTCTAAAAAAAATATACTATAATGAAAATACTTAGTATCCTACTTATGATTGTTATGGCGTTAGCCATCATACCCGCTATAGGCGCAGCGGTAATGTCGCCTATGATAGCGGCAGCAGCACCCAAAAATCTACTCCTAATTATTCTTACTTTGCTTGTGGCTGCGTTTCCTATTGTGATGATTGTTTGCTCCTATATGGCTTTTTCTAGTTTTAGGCAAGGCAACTACACTGCCTCATTTTACACGTTGCTTATTCCTTCTATACCTATTCTACCAATAATAATATTATCTCTGTTGCGGTATCTATTTGCTACTGAAGATAAAGAACACAAAGTCTATCAATCATTGAAAAGTGCTTTAAAGGAGCCTTTGGAAGTAAGGACATTAAGTTTAAATGATAAAAAAATGGCAACATTGCCTAAAGAAATAGGAAGTTTGAAAAATTTAAGAGAATTGTATGTAAGTATGATTAAACTTACAACTTTGCCCAAAGAAATAGGCGAGTTACAAAATTTGGAAAGATTGCATTTAGAGAAAAATAGTTTTGATGCCTTGCCCAAAGAAATAGGTAATTTACAAAAATTGCAATATTTAATTTTAATCGAAAATAAACTCAATAGTCTTCCGTCAGAAATTAGTAAATTACAAAATTTGAGTTCCTTAGATTTAGGTAAAAATAGTTTTGATGCTCTCCCTAAAGAAATAGGTAATTTAAAAAATTTGGAACAATTAATTTTAAGCGGAAATAAACTCAATAGCCTTCCATCAGAAATTAGTAAGTTAAAGAAATTATGGGAATTGAATTTGAGTAACAATAATTTTGATACTTTGCCTAAGGAGATAGGCAATTTAGAAAATTTGAATAGATTATTTTTAAGTGGAAATAACCTCAAAAATCTTCCCTTAGAATTTAGTAAGTTGCGTTTAGAGGAATTGGACTTAAGTGGCAATAAATTTAATAGTCTTCCCTTAGAAATTACAAAATTACAAAATTTGCAAAGATTAGATTTAAGTAAAAATAGTCTTGATGCTTTACCCAAAGAAATAGGCGATTTAAAAAATTTGGGAGCATTGAAATTGAGCGAAAATAAATTTAATAGACTTCCATTAGAAGCTGTTAATATATATTCTTTGGATTTGAGTAAAAACAATCTTGATGTGTTACCCAAGGAAATAGAAAAATTTAAGAATTTAACGGAATTGAAGCTAAGTGAAAACAATCTTACTACTATACCAGATGAAATAAGTAAATTAGCGGAATTACGTCAGTTATTTTTAGGTAAAAGTAAAATTTCTAAGCAGGTGATTGAAAAACTTAAAAAACTTTTGCCTAATTGCAATATATACACTGATGAGCAGTAGTGAGTTACTAACAGAATTAGTCCTATAAAAAAGTAAACTTGTCCAAATTGGCGTAAGTTGAAAAAAGTTTATTAGATATTTTATTTTCATTCGGGTAAATATTTTGTTTGAATAAGAAAAAATGGTTCTTCTAACATTTATACGGATAAAATTTTAGAAAAGTAAAAAATCCGTTTAAATCCGTAAAATCCGCGTTATCCGCGTGCCTCCTGCTATAAATT
>RDZP01000164.1 GCA_004294005.1 Cytophagia bacterium | reverse complement strand
GAATTATATTCAAAAATATAACAATAATCTCTAAATAATTATTATCTTTTTTTGAGTATTCCTTGTTGTTTAATTTTCAATCATTTAAAATCAAAAAAAATACAAATTGATAATATTTTAAATAATTGTATTTCAATAATCCTCATTTTTAGGTGCGTTTAACCTGTTTTCTCTATTTATATTAACATCAAAAAATATTTATTTTAGAGTTTGAAACCCATAAAACTTAAAAAACCCAATGACATTAAACCTACTATAATAAATGTAATACCTAAACCTTTCAATGGACCTGGTACGTGAGAGTATTTTAATTTTTCACGAATACCTGCCAAAGCAACAATCGCTAACAACCAACCAATACCTGAACCAATACCATACACTGTTGCTTCTGCCAATGTATAAGGACGACCTACCATAAATAAAGCACCTCCCAAAATAGAGCAGTTTACAGCAATCAAAGGTAAAAATATACCTAAAGCACCATACAAAGCAGGTGAAAATTTTTCTACAACCATTTCAGTTAATTGAACAGTAGCAGCAATAACAGAAATAAAAACGATAAATTGTAAGAAACTTAAATCTACCTTTTTAAAATCACTTCCTAACCAAGCCAAAGAACCCGGTTTTAAGAAATATTCATTGACTAAATAATTCAAAGGAACTGTAACACCTAATACAAACACAACCGCAATGCCTAAACCCATAGCAGTTTTTACATTTTTAGATACTGCCAAATAAGAACACATACCCAAAAACGTTGCAAATATCATATTGTCAATAAAAATTGACTTTACAAAAATATTAATTAAACTTTCCATATTCTTAGTTTTCCTCTCTATAACCGTTTATGCTTCTTTGAATCCAAATGTAAATACCAACCATAATGCACGCACCCGCAGGTAACATCAATAATCCATTACCTGTATAAGTAATGCCCATTGCATCAAATACTTTGAATCCAAATAATGAACCAGAACCAAATAATTCTCTGAAAACTGCAATTGTTACTAATATCAATCCATATCCTAAACCATTGCCAATACCATCTAAAAATGAAGGCCAAGGCTTATTTGCCATTGCGTATGCTTCTAAACGTCCCATTACAATACAATTTGTGATAATCAAACCTACAAATACAGATAATTGCTTTGACACATCATATAAATAGGCTTTCAAAATTTGATCAACTAAGATTACAAATACAGATACAACTGCTAATTGTACGATAATACGAATACGCGAAGGGATTGTATTACGTAACATTGATATAAATAAACTTGAAAAAGCGGTTACTAACATCAAACCAACAGACATTACAATTGCAGGGGCAACTTGTACCGTAACTGCCAATGCTGAACAAATACCCAATACTTGCACAGTAATAGGATTATTACCATCTAAAGGGTCTGTCAAAAGTTTTCTATTCTTTTTTGAAAATATAGGTTCTGCGACCTGTTTTTCTGCTACTTCTGCCATAAAAATTTCGTTTTAAAAGAATTGTTTATTATTTTAATTAAGTGCTACTTTATCATTTCCTAACTTGCTTTTGAAAAACTTTTCATAGCATTTTAAATAATCATCTAACATAGCTGAAACACCTACGCCTGTGATAGTTGCTCCTGACATCCCATCTACTTTATCATCTTGAGATTTAAAAGTATCAATACTTCTTTGTCCACCACCTTGTTCACCTTTTTCCATATAGATAGGTGTTAGTTTTGAATCTTTAAATATTTTTTTACCAACATATCTTTGTTGTATTTCATCAGTAGCAATTCTTGCACCCAAGCCCGGTGTTTCTCCTTTGTGGTCAAATTTCACTCCGTTGATAGTGGTTAAATCACCTTTCAAGGCAACATATCCCCATATATCATTCCAAAGTCCAAAACCATAGACAGGTACAACAAAAAAATCTGCTTTTTCACCTTTTTTATTAGAAATTTCGTAAATAGGCAATTTCCTCTCAGTAGGTTTTTTCTTCCATTCTACAGCTATATCAAGATTAGCAACATCAACTTTTTCAATTTTATTGCCATTAAAATCTACTGCATACACCACTACTTTTTCTCCATATAATTTTGCTGCTTCTTCACGTGTTTTTGTTTTGATACCCGCCGCAGAAAGTATATTTTGTTTTTTCTCCATTTCTATATTGGCATCTTGAGCAGATTTCAACCCCAATGCTGCAATCGCTAAAAGCACTCCACACACTACAGTTAAAATAACCGAGTACATAACGACATAGACATTAGATTGTCTAAAGTCTGGTTTTTCATTAGGCTGTGACATATTTTAATCGTTTTTTTCTACGTTGTTTATTAGCATCAATTACATAAAAATCTATCAAAGGTGCAAATACATTCATTAATAAAACCGCTAACATAATCCCCTCAGGATAAGCAGGGTTAAATACACGAATTAAAACAGTGAGTACACCAATCAAGAATCCATAAATCCATTTTCCTGTTTCAGTATGAGTAGCAGTTACAGGGTCAGTAGCCATAAATACAATACCAAAAGCAACACCACCCATTACAATATGATAATGTGCAGGCAAGCCCATAAAAGCATTGATAGCTAAAAGATTCATTAAATAAGCCATTAAATATGTACCTGCAAATGCACTAACAATAATTTTCCAACTTCCTACACCTGTAAAAATCAAAATAGCCGCCCCAATTAAGCACATCAAAGTTGAAGTTTCACCAATAGAACCCGGTATCCAACCCATAAACATATTCCAATCAGAAAAAACTTCTGTTTTTGACCAATCATCTGCTTTTGACAAAATAGCCACTCCTTGTCCTTCAAAGGCTTGTTTTGCCTTAGTGAGATTGGCGGAATGTTCTGCCACAATACCCAATGCAGTTGCACCTGAATAACCCTCAACCGTAGCCAAATTTTTAGCACCAAAAATAGCAGCATTCAAATCAAAAGGCTTACCGAGATATGCCCAAACCGAACTACCTGCCATACTCACAGGATAAGCAAAATATAAAATTGCTCTTGCAGTCATAGCGATATTCAAAATATTCATACCTGTACCTCCAAATACTTCTTTTGCTACCAAAACCGCTAAGCCTGTGCAAAGTGCCACTTGCCACAAAGGAATTGTAGGAGGAAGAATCAAAGGAATTAACATGCCTGAAACTAAGTAACCTTCATTTACAGAATGTCCATTACGAATAGCAAAATAAAATTCTATTCCTAAACCAACTGCATAAGATACAGCAACAACAGGTAACACCACCCAAGCGCCTATCAATAATTGAGTAAGCATTTCTGGAGCAGCACCAGTAGCTAAGTGATGTTGATAACCTACATTCCACATGCCGAAAAATAGGCAAGGCAACATAGCAACGATTACTGTAACCATCATACGTTTCAAATCTACACCATCGCGGATTTGAGAACCCTTTGCGGGAGTTGTATGGTTTGGTACAAACGCAAATGTTTCGAATGCATCATAAGCAGGGTGTAATTTTTCAAATTTACCACCTTTTTCGAAATTTGGTTTTACCTTATCTAAAATATTTCGCAAAAATTTCATCTATTTATTACTTTTTTTATTTTTATTTTTTTATTGTTATACTAAAAATTAAATAATTTTGTTTTATTTTTATCTAATATTTACTTAATAAATATAGCAGATTTTAACTAAAAATTGATATTTATTATTTAATTTTGAGTATAGATATTTCAGTTCAACTATTCAACCTTATTAAGATTCCATCAAAGCGTTCATACCTTCTCTTAATAGGCTTTGTACTTCAATTTTAGATACGTCAATAAATTCGCACAAAGCAAAATCTTCTTCTAAAACTTCATAAATACCTAAATCTTCCATACCTTCATAATCATTAGCAACAATTGCTTTTAATAAAAAGGCTGGTAAAATATCCATTGGTACTACTTTTTCAAACTCACCTGTTTGCACAAAAGCCCTCTCTTCACCATGCATATTTGTATCAGCAACTCTTGCTTTTTTAGGTGTTAAAAATGAAAATAAACCTAATGCACGTGAAAAACTAATTTTATTGGCTGATGGGGCAATCCAACCAAAAAACTCATAATAATTACCCTCAGGGATAACTGTAATCATATTGGCATAATAGCCTAAATAACCATCTTTGGCTAATTTTTCGCCTGTCAATACATTTCCTGAGATATATCTTACATTTTTTTCAGGTTTGATATTGCCTTCTACCAATTTATTGATACAAGTTTGTGCAGTAACTTCGTAATATTGAGGAGTTTTTACCTCTGAACCTGCCAATGCAATTACTTTTCGAGCATCATATTTTCCGTCTAAAAACAAACGTCCTATTTGTTGTAAACCATAAGGAGTGGTTGTCCAAACAATTTCACCTTTATTAATAGGATAAGTATGATGAATTTGTACACCTACGTTACCCGCAGGATGAGGACCTGAAAATTCGTGAGTTTCTACTCCTTTTAGATTTTTGAAAATAGATTTTTCTTTTGTACCCAACACTACTTTTCCTTTTTGAGAAGGATTGAATAATTTTGATAAAGCATCAATCCCTGTCTGCAAGTACTTTAATTCATCTTTAAAAATGAATTCATAATCAGGTGCCAAAGGGCTTGTATCAAAACAAGAAATAAAAATATTTTTAGGAGTATTTTCAGGATTAGGTACTAACCCAAAAGGTCTTTCCAACAAATTAATCCATACACCACTCTCTAACAAAGTATTTTTGATTTGTTCTGATGAAAGAGAAGACGGATTTTGTTGAGGAAATACAACATACTCAGTGGTTTTGTCTGCTAAAATTTTAATCTCTAAAGGAACTCTTTTTTCTCCTCTTATGATTGCCACCACTTCACCACTCACAGGAGAGGTAAAAACTGCTTTTTCATTGCGTTTATCGACAAAAATTGGCGTTCCCGCTTTCACTATATCACCTTCATTTACCAAAACTTTTGGGCGTGAAATCCCTTTAAAATCAGTAGGTTTGAAGCAATATGTATCTGAGTGGATACTGCCTGCAATTTTTTCCGCAGGTTTGCCAATGAGGGCAATATCGTATCCTTTTTTAAGACGTTTTACCATTGTATTGCAAGGTATTTCTTTGAAGATATTTAGTTTTAAAGTGCAAAAATACTTATTTTTTGAAATAATCAAATATTTTTTTGATTTTTTTTTATTTTTTTTTAAGAATCAACAGATTTTTTCTAATAATTTTTCTGATTTCTGTTTCAAAAAAAAATGTTTTCTTAAAAGTTTCATCTTGAAAGTCTATATTCTCGATGACAATAATACTTGTTTTTGTCTTTGGATAATAAAAATTAACGGTTGCGAAACCTTTTGCATAGCCACCATGCCCAATCTCAAAAAGACTTTCACTTTTATCCATTTGAAGTCCATAACCATAATCTAATGCACCGAAAAGCGGATGATTGCGAATAGAACTTGGCGTTATCATTAGTTGGTAGGCTTTTTTTGATAAAATTTTACCTTGATGCAAATGCTGATTCCACAATAATAAATCACTTGGATTCGAAACCATAAATCCAGATGCAATGTTCTTATTATTTCCTAAATGAATTTCCTCTTTCAAAATTTTATTTTCATCTGTAGTATAACCTTTGCTTAAAACTTTTTTGTCTGGTGTATTAATAGAAGTAGAATTTTTCATTTTACATTTTATAAATAACTCATTCATTAAAGTTTCAAAAGGCTTTTTGGCTACATTTTCAGCGATTTGCCCCAAAAGATTATAACCCAAATTAGAATAAGCAAATTTTGTACCCGCCGAAAAAGCCAAAGGTTTGTCCAACGCATCGATGCCTGAAGTATGATTTAATAAATGATGAATTGTAACCGAATCCGCCCAAGACATTGATAAAGTAGGTAGGTACTTTTTGATAGGAATATGTAAATCTACTAATTTTTTATCAAAAAGTTGTAAAATAATGACCGAAGTAATTTGTTTACTAGCCGAACCAATAATGAATTGATTGTCAAAAGTCAAAGGATTTTTTTTATCAATATCAGCAAAACCTTGTGCTTTTTGGTATTTAATTTTGTTTTTATGAGCAATAAGTATCACACCATTCATTTTTTTTGGAAAATCAGTGGCAATTAATGAATCAATTTTAGTTGCAATATTGTCTTGAGCATATAAATTGGAACAAAAAATACAGAAAAATGAGAGAATAAAAAATATAGATGAATACATTGTTAATAAAAGTAAAAAAAGAGTTTTGAGATTATTTTTGTATTTCGCGATAGGGATAGAAGCAGTATTGCAGAGACAAAAAGAGAGAAAAACGAGGTTTCCGAAGTTTTTTCTCTCTTTTTTGGCTCTGTGCTTTGCACGATAGCCCGTAATCGCCCAA
>RDZP01000163.1 GCA_004294005.1 Cytophagia bacterium | reverse complement strand
ACGGTCGCCTATCGCCCTTAAATCTTCGCGCAGTTGCCGATTGTCTCGTTCTGTAATAATAATAAAATCAGAGAGTATATCCTCCAAAGTAGCCACTTTACGGCTCATTCTTCTTACTTCTTCTTTGACTTCCATCGTTAGTAGCGTTGAATTGCTTCTCCAAAGATAAAATAAAACCTACCTAAAAACAAAAAAGGCAGATTCCGAAGAACCTGCCTTTTTTTGTACATCTATGACGTTTGAATATTACCTTACATCCAACGACAATCTGCAATTTGCATTTGCTTCTGATGGAGGAGTAGGGTCATTACAAATACTATCTTCGTTCCATGTTTTAAAAACAAGTCCAGTAGAAGTAGTCAATGCCCAAGTAACTTTGATTATGTCAGCGGTAGCACCCGTTCTTGACCCTTGTAAACGTGCGCCTGCAGGGCGAGGGCGAGCAGGGTTTTCAAACACCTTTACATCTGTCGTTTTATTGTACTTTACAGTCGCGTCTTTAAATAAATTGTAAATTTCGTCAGGAGTTATGCTAAATGTATTCCATTGACGATTCGCGGCAACTGTTGAAATACTCTTCACCACTTTGTTGCCAAGTGAAGCAACCTTTGGATTACCATCTGGGTCTGTATAAGACTCTTGCATTTCAACAAAAATATCAATCTTGCTTACAGTCAATTGATTATCAAGCGATACCCAACGTATTTTGAAATCAATTTTCTGATTAGCTTGATCTGTTCTGCCAAAATAATCAGCGTAATCTTTCTTTAATGAAAGATACTGCTCCGTAGCTTTTTCAGCATCTGTCTTTTTCGCAGCGATATTAGCTAAAAAGGAAAGGTTAGTAACTTTTACAAAAGAACCCAAAGCATGTACACCAGGCTCCCAAGCCTTGTTGGGATTGAGCGATTCATCACGACATCCTACCAAAAGGAAGATTGCAAGTGACAATGAATATATTAGTGTTTTTTTCATTTTTATATTTTTAGCCCCCAACCCCCGAAGAGAGCTTTTGTTTAAAATGTTCAAGATTTGTCATGGGGATTAAAAATCATTTGTTGATCTTCAAATTGACAAATTTTCAGATTGAATTAAAACTCCCACTTCACTTTCACCTTGTCCCAGAAAATAGGATCACGGTCAAATACAACTTTATCAATAAAAGACTGTGCATTTGCTGGGTTTAATGCTCCCTCCGACTGTGGATAAGGCAAACGCAAAGCATATTGACGTGGTGGTTTAGAAATAGGTGCCATAATTCCGACAGAGAACTGTTTGAATTGGCTTTGAATAGGATAGCCAGTACGGCGCTGGAAATTCCAGATATCCATACCCTGTCCCCAAGAACAGAACCAAAGCTGCTTGGACACTACGTTCAATTTGCCTTGATTAGTAGCAGCGGCGTCATACAATTTCAACCACTCGTTTACATAAGCTGTAACTTCAGCAACAGCTGGAGATTTAGCACGACTTGGGTCTGATTTTAAACCTTGTGCTACTACAACGGCGATGTGCTCTTCCATGGCCGATTTAAACAATGCTTTGGCATCGCCTGTTACACCTGTATTATCCAAGATAGCTTCGATTTGATAGTACTTAGTATTCCAGCTATTAATAATTGGATATTGACCATCGCCACCTGTATTAAGAGCAGCTTGACCAGTCAATGATATCGCAGGAGTAGTTTTGTCAGAATAAATCCCACCCGCAGGATAGCAACCTGGCGTAGCACGCAATGGCCCTTCGGCAGCAGCTCCAGATACATCTCCACGGTCACGACCGAAGAAGCCTGCTATATAAGCTATTTCAGAAGCTGGCAATTCACCCGTAAAGCCAAAAGCTTTTTTGTAATCCTCCAAAAAGGAACTCCTTAGTGGCAAATACGAACCTCCAAAAGGAGTACTACCACGGTCTGTTGGGTTGCTTTGATCTAAGACACGGGTTGTTTGACGGTAGAAATAGAATGGCAAACGTGGGTCTTTGTTCAAAATCATTTCACCCATTAACTGGTGGTTGATGTAGCCAGGGTCACCAAGGCCTGCATAAGTACCATACCAAGGGTGTGTATTGCGTACAGGCGAGATTTGCTTAGAAAATAAATATGTCCAGTTTTGGGCAGGTGTTGTAATGTAGCCACCTGCATCAAAAGCAGCTTTCAACTCAGCGTTACCGTTGGCACGGCCTTTGCGAGAGGTCAAAAGCAGACGTAGTTTTACAGTTCTTGCCACACGTGTCCAAGTGGCCGCACTACCACCACCGATAAAATCATTTTGAACAGCCACGGCTTGTGGCTTTGCCAACTCTGCAATTGCTTGGTCGCAAAGTTTGAGTAAATCTTCGTAAATGTCAGAATCTTTATCAAACTTAGGCGTTTTGTTGGGTTCAGCGGCGTTGCCTTTCCATGCTTCAGAATAGGGCATATCTCCAAACATATCCACCATGTGGCCAACCGAGAATGCCTTCAATGTCAAGGCAATTCCACGATAAACTGGATTTTTACCATCGGCTGAGCCTTTCAACATTTCTTCGATATTCTGTAATGCTCTATAATTACCATTCCAAGTACCTTGAAATGATGTGTTACTTAGATTGTAAGAATCTGAGCTTGTGCTTAGACCAGCAAATCCCATAGCGGCATCATTGACAGCAAGATGTGCATTGATGGCAGCATTTTCTGCCGAAGGTAGCAAGAGCGCCAAGGAACCCGTTGCAGGGCGGTTTGGATCAGTGTTGATATCCAATTCTGTAATTTGGCAAGAACTTGCAACTGCAATGACCCCTGCTAACGACAGCGTTTTAAATATGTTTTTGTAGTTCATTGTGTGTTTCTTTTGAGTGATTAATAAATAGTATTGAGTAGTGGGTATTGAGTATTGACAGACCTATCTGTACTATAGTTTAGAAAAATCTCTCAATACTCAATACCGCACGGGCGGGCAGCCCCGTTTATACTCTGTACTTAAATTAGAACGTTGCGGTCAAGTTAATACCAAAACGACGCGTTGAAGGTGAAGCACCCAAGTCAAATCCTTGAATATTTGAATCAGCAAAGTTTGACAATACTTCTGGGTCGAAATTCAAACCTGGCAACATGTTTGGTGCATAAAACCACAAGTTACGTCCTGATACTGACATGCGCATGCCACCAAATACTTTCAAGTATTTTTTCAAGAAAGTTTTTGGTACTTCATAGCCCAAGGCTACTTCGCGCAAACGTACCACCGTAGCATCGTAGATGTTTACTTCATCTGCACCATAAGCACCGTATCCATCAGAGAAGTGATATTGGAATGCCGACATAGCGATGGTGTTTTTGATGGGTTGGCCATTATCTCCCAAGAGTGGCTTGTATGTTTGCGGGTCACCCAATACACCGGGGATTACGCGCATACCTTCACGATCTTCTGAGTTTTTCAACTGTCCACGCAATATCAATGAAGCCGCTGTTGAAGAGAACAAGCTACCACCAGCTTTGTAATCAACCAATACGCTCAAGTTAAAGCCCTTGAATGACAATGTGTTTGTCCAACCCAAAGTATAGTTTGTATTAGGATCACCAATAATGGTTGAGCCAGCAGCGCGGATTGGTAAACCAGTATTTGGATTAATCAACAAGTTTCCGTTGTCATCACGGGCATTTACTGAACCATAAATTTGGCCATATGGCAAGTTATTGCGGAAAATAGTACCCAAAGCAGAAAGACCAGTACCACCAATGAAGATTTCACCGCCAGGACCTGCATCTTCTACTCTAGAGCGAATACGGGTGTAGGCCAAGAAAGAAGTCCAATTGAAACCATTGCGCAATTTTAATGGAACGAGGGTTAAACCTAACTCCCAACCTTTGTTGGAGATTTTACCTGCGTTGGTGATTTCAGTGTTAAAACCTGTCGTATTAGGCAATTGGCGCGTTACAATCAAATCGGTAGAATTGCGGTCGAAGTAAGCCAAATCAACACCGATACGGTTGTTTAAGAACTGTAACTCTGTTCCTAATTCTATCTCAGATGTAAACTCAGGTCTGAGCGTGGCATTGTTCAACTGACTTGGCAATGAAGCCGTAGAGAATGCCGTAGCGTTATAAAAAGTACGGCCGAGGTTGTAGGCAGTGTTTACCTGATAAGGATCTGCATCTTTACCTACTTTCGCGTAGTTAGCTCTAATCTTACCTAAATTGATGATGTTCTTTGGCAAACCAAACGCATCAGTGAAAATAAACGATGCCGAGAGTGCTGGATATAAGTAAGTATTGTTGGCAGCTGGTAAAGTAGAAGAACGGTCTTGGCGAATCGAAGCGGTTAAGAACGCGTAGTTGCTGTAGCCCAAAGTTAATTCACCGAACACACCATACAAACGGCGCTTGCGCGTGTATTCATAAGCGTTTTGGTTCAAAGTTCCAGCAATAGACAGTACGTTTGCGTCAATCACAGGGTCACCCGCGATACCCGATTCTGTGTATGAACGTTCGTTGGGGTTGAAACCAACCAATAATTTGGCGTTAAATTTCTCCGTAAAATCGTGCTGTGCTGTGGCCAAGAAAGTGAAGTCAAGCTCACTATTGGTCAAGTCTTGGCGAAATACCGAACCGAGTGGTTGGAATGTTCCCCCAGGACGGATGACATTGCGACGTGCTTCTGAATAGGTATTGATACCTCCACGTGCTGTAAGATTCAACCATGAAGTTACATCATAGCTCAATGCCATGTTACCATAAACACGGTTTACACTTGAGTTGTACAAGTTGTATTTAGCCGTCCAGAGTGGGTTATCAAGTGCACGATAAAATACGTTTGAACCATCCACTGGGTTTTCAAATGGATACTCGTTCAAATTATAGTTACGTGGCAAATAAAACAAACGACTATAAATTGAACCACCTGAACCACCTGAACCATAATCAGAAAAATAACCCGCGCCCGACTGTGGACTGGTCTGATTGGTACGTGTAAAGGCCACACTACCACTTACATTCAAGCCATTCGTTAAAGTGGCATTACCGCCAAAGCTCATAGCTGTGCGGTCAGTAGATGAATTTGGAATGATACCATCATTCTTTGTATTAGATACAGAAGCATTGATAGATGTCTTATCACCCGTAGAATTAATCTGAATGCCATTTTCCAACACTTTACCTTGTTTAAAGAAACCACCAACGATATCGTAGCCTTTTAAAGGTACAGGAATACCGCGACCATCGGCTTGCAATAATTCTGGGAAAGCTGTCTTATAACGTGCAGCCCCAAATGGAACCGTTTGATCCACCAATGGATGAGGCACAAAACCTGCCGCATAAGCTGGGTCAATAACTTTAGAATAACGATCAAAACCCAATGCTGCGTTGATACGATCTACGGCATCTGGCATAGCAGTACCCCAGTTGCCAATAAAACCACCATTGTAAGTTTGGTTTGAACCTTGTGAATAGCTGTCCTGATACTCAGGCAAAGAAGATACGTTTTCAATTGAGTATGAGGTGTTGTAGGTTACCTCCAATCCTTTACGCGCCGATTTACTACCTGCCTTAGTAGTAATTACGATTACGCCGTTGGCTGCACGTGAACCATACAAAGCTGAAGCAGCAGCACCCTTCAATACGGTCATTGACTCAATGTTGTTGGGGTCAATGTCGTACGCACGGTTTGAAGTAACCGTGTTCTGGTTGTAACCCTGGGTGTTGTTCACGCCGTTGTCAAAAGGAATACCGTCCACAACGAAGAGTGGCTGGTTGTTTCCCGTAAACGAGTTGTTACCACGAATCGTGATACGCGTACCTGCACCAGGTGCACCATTACCAGCTGTAATATTTACCCCTGGTACTTTGCCACTCAACGCACGCAATGGATCTGGCTCCGAACGCTGCTGGAGGTCAGAACCTTTCACGCTTGAAATTGCATAGGCCAAAGCCTTTTTGTCGCGGGCAATTCCCTGCGCTGTTACTACCACCTCGTTGAGGAGTTTGGTATCGGCTGCCAGACTTACATTGACAGTAGTGCGATTGCCAATGGCAACTTCCTGTGGAGTAGTACCCACAAAACTAAATACCAGCGTGGCACTACCTGGTGCCTCAATACTAAATGAACCATCGGCACTTGTGTTAGTTCCCTTGGAAGAACCTTTCACCACTACTGACACACCTGGCAGAGGCGAACCGTCTTCTGCCGCTGTTACTTTGCCTGTTACTTTACGGTCTTGGGCGTACGAGGCTACCCAAGCCGAACAGAACAGCAAGAAGCTGAACAGTACAACTTTTCTCATAAGTTTAATTTAAGTTAAGAATAGAAAAAAAAATATTACCACAAAATAAGTACACAGATAGTACATTTCAAATACTTTGTTAAAAAAAATATTTTAGCTTATTGTGGATATTGCGTCTTTTACC
>RDZP01000027.1 GCA_004294005.1 Cytophagia bacterium | reverse complement strand
ATAAAACTGATTTTCAAACGCGGATTGAAGAAAAATACACTATTGTCATTACTGAATATTGAATGGAATTATTAAAAAAAGATCATTTTTAGGTGCGTTTAACCTGATAAATAAAATAAAAATAAAAAAAGTCTAATATTGATTTATAATAAAATTAGTATTAGACTTTTTTGTTACTATAAAAAAGAAAATAAACTTTAATGGCTTTTGAAAACTTTTTGAAAATGATTATTTATAGAAAGTATCAGAACTTTTTTATTTAAGTTTATTTTCAAAAAAAATGATTAAAAATTTGTATTTTTTATAAAAAATTAGTAATTTTGCATATTCAAAGTATTCATCTACATAGGCTAATTTATTACAAATAATTGATAATCAATACATTATAATTATTAAATAAATAGGTTATGTTAAAATCAACATAACATCATGGATTATTCAATTCTTAAACAACAAGCGGAAAGCAAAATTCTTTTTATCAGAGATAAAGAGGTAATGATTGATGCTGATTTAGCAGAAATGTATGGCGTGCCTACGGGTGAATTAAATCGTAGAATTAAAAAAAATCCCCAAAGATTTCCTAATGATTTGTATGTATTTGAATTGACAAATGAAGAAAAAAATCAAGTAATTGCTCAATATCAACATTTAGAAAAACTAAAATTTTCTGCTCATAATCCAAAAGTTTTTACCGAATATGGTGTCATTATGGCAAGTACAATTTTGGATAGTGATGTAGCTATTCAGGTTTGTCATATTATTGTAGATACATTTATTCAATTACGAAAAAGTCAAAAAACAGTTGAAGAACTGAAATCAGAAGTTGAACATCTTAGAAATACGATTGATGAACAAGCACAACAATATGCAAGTCATTTTCAAGTTGTTTTCAGAGAAATACAAAAACTGAAAGAACAAGTTGAAATTAAAAATGACTCACAAACGGTTGGTTTTGTATTAAAAGACAAAAATGAAATAATAAGCAATGAAAGCCATACTGAGTATCAATAGCAAAAATAATTATTTTAATCTAAATTAAAGTTAATTCCCATTTGAAACATCCTTAAATATTGTGGATTATAACGCAAATCAATATCAAGACCGGTGGCATCAATGCCACCATAATTTTGATTAAAAACGTTGGTAACTCTGCAATAAGTATTGATATTTTTACTCACTTTGTATCTTGCAATAATATCTAAGGAGTGATACCCATTGACTTTATAAGTGTCATCAATCAATGCTGCATTTAGTGCATATCTTCTTTGCCAAGAAGACATAATAACATTTTCGAATCTAAAATACCAATTTTTTGCAGCTGAAAAATCAAAATTTAATCTTCCAGACCAACGAGGCACCATTCTAAATTCATTGATTGTGCCTCCATCATCACTACGCAAAGGATCATCAGGTAATACTTCCTGACCTTGACTATAATTTATATCTGCATCAATATTAAATTTCCAAACAGGAATTAAATTTTTATACTTAGCAAGTATTTGAAGACTTGTTAGTACTGAATTTGAAAGATCATCATTGCCATAACTTCGTCCAGTAATTGGTTGATTTGGCGCTGTGGGTACTGCATTAGGATAAGTAGTTAAATCTATTAATTTAGAAACGGACGAGATACGTTGACTTATCGTATAAGTATATAAAATGCTCTCAAAAGAAAAATTATTATTCACATTATATCTTATTCCTAATTCAGATGAGAACATCGCTTCAGGTCTGAGAGCAGTATTGGGGATTTGTTGGTAAAGTACTTGTGAGGAAGCAGCAATAGGTATTCCTAAAGAAACATAAGTTTCAGAGGGAGAAGGTGCTTTAAAAGCACTTCCAAGAGAAAGCCTTACAGATAAGTTTTTTTTGACATTGTATTGTGCCGAAACTCGAATTTGTCCTATAGGTACTCCTGCAGGTGCAACAGAAAGTGCTGTCCCATTTTCATATCCTGAATTTCTATCAACCCTAAAACCACCCACCAAAGTCCATTTATCTAATGTTTTGATAAATTGTGCAAAAAAACCAACATTAGAATATAATTGTGGATTAAAACCAAATGTTCCCAAAATTGGTAGTGCATCAGGTATTTTTCTTTGAAAAGGACTATAATTTTTTTCATCAAAAGGCTGTGCTAAATCATTGGTAAAAGGTAATATACTCGATATCTGAAAAGAAGTACCAAATGTCCATTCCCAATTTTTTGAGGAAGTAAAACGTAATAAAAGTTCCCCAAAAATATCATCAGAAGCAGTATATCTATAAGAATTTCCATTAAACCCCGCATAATTAGAACCTCTTGATGATTTAGGATTGGTTCTATATCTATTGTAAGAGAGATTGGTTGTCAAAGAAAATTTCTTCCATTCTTTATTATAACTAATTGTGTATCTTTGTAATTTATCCCCTATATAATTATTAGGATTAGCATAAGAAAAAATCAAAGGCGACAAACCTGTACTCCAATGATTTTGTCTATACATTTCATTAAAACTAAACTGAAAATTTCTGTATTGCACTTGCACACCCAATAAATGACTATTTTGAGGTCTTGTCCCAAATTCAGGAGTAAAGATAGTCCCTTTATAATAAGGAAAAACATTAGGATTAAGAATAAAATTTTGTAAAAAACCATTAGGATTTGCCAATGCTGCTTGTCTCTGTTGGTCAGTAAAAGTAATATTATTAATAGGCATATACAGTTCTTTATCATAAAAAGTATTCAAATCATCTCTTTTTGTATGATTGGCATAAACAGTATATCGTACTACATTTTTATCTTTTCCAAATTTTCCTCCCAATGTAATATTAGTATGTCTATAACCATATTCCCCTGTTGTGATATTTGCATCTACAAAAGTATTGTTATCTGATGTTTTTGTGATGATGTTGATAACTCCTGCCATAGCATCAGCACCATAAATAGCAGAAGCAGGTCCAAAAACAATTTCAATTCTTTCAGCTTGGGCAATAGGCAATTGTTCAGCAATAGGCAATGTGCCTGTAGCAGAAGGTTGTAATGGAATACTATTTAATAATATTTTGGTGTAATAGTTTCCTATCAATCCACGCATCAAAAAACTTTCTCCTAACTCCCCACTGCCTGGTTGTGAAGTACGAATGCCATGTATATGTTTGAGTACATCTACTAAAGTAATATAACCATTACGTTGTATTTCTTCTTTGGTAATGACCTGAATTGTTGTTGGTAATTCGCTAATTTTACGATTAGAACGACTTGCTGAAATCACTTTTACTTCTTCAGATTCTTTTCCTTCGATTAAATCTAATTTATCCATTTTGTCTATTTCAGTTGTATCAATTTGGGCTATAACAGACGTAATTATTCCTAAAAAAATAATAATAAGTGCTATTTTTTTCATTCTAATATTTTATTTTTTATTGTATTGATATTGATTTGCAAAAATAATATTTTTTGTTGTATAAATGATAAAAAAACTTTTTTTTAACTTATAAAAATGAATTGAAAAAAAATTGTATAATTTGGACAAAAATAAAATGATGTAGAAAATTATTATTAAAATTTGATATGTTTTTTGCCTTTTGAGGGCTTTTTTGAAGATTCTTTTTAATCATCTTATTTTTCTATTTCCTTTTTTATACTTTTTGAAAAAATAAGCAATGATGAAAAAGTATAAAAATAAGTATTAGGTATTTTAGTAGTACTAAAAATAGAATGTTTTTGTCCTTTTGAACAAAGCGAAAAATCTAACTTTTCGTTCACAAAACACTATTCAATGGTAAAGATGCTTCACTTCGTTCAGCATGACAAAAGTAGTACATTTTGTGTTAGTCTAAAAATTTTGTATATTAATCAAAAAGACGAAATATTTGTTTCACGCCCTCACTTGTGTCCCACAAGGGAATGTTGTAACAAACGAGTCTTCTTATACCAACGACGACTCCTTGTGGGACACAAGCAGGGGCAATTGGTTGTATAAATACATATTTTTCTTAAAATTTTAAAGATATACATATCGGAAAGTGGTTTTGGGATAACTCTTGTTATTCCGACTGAAAGGAGGAATCTTATTTTTGGTTTACAGGTAGTCATTTAAAAGTACGATTTTTCGCTTTGCTCAAAATGACAAATCTTCCAAAAACACTTTCCGATGTGTATATACAAAATTTTTATAGCAAGAAAAATATGACTTTTAATAAAAGCATCTTATAAAAAAAATAAGAACTAAATTTACGTTTAGTTCTTATTTTTTTGATTTTATTCTATTCCATCAATACCTAAGCTATTTTCCATTGTTTCATCATTCCAAAGACTTGCAATATAGTACTGTATGTAATATTCGCCTTCATAATTACATCTTGTTCTCATTTCTAATTGATAAGCATAGGTTGTACCTGTCCAACGCATCTCAATTTTGTTACAACGTGTACCATAATAACCTTGATTAATGGTTATTTTTGGACGTGATTTTCCAAATGTGCTAATAGCATTTGCGTGAATAAGTGCATATTTACCTGTTTTTTTCTTTCCAATTCCTGCTGAAACTTCGAAAGAATGACAACCTGTAAGGTCGCTCAAAATGGGATGCCATTTTCCATCACCTAATACTTTTCCTTTTTTGTATGTACCTAAACGACCTTTTGAGCCAATAAATCCATTGACATCTAATTCATATTGTGGTGTGCGTGTCTGAACGCCTACATTTCCATCTATTTGTAAAGATAAAACACTTTCTCCTAAATGATTATTAAAATCTAAATTAGCATTTCCGCTATCAATTTCTACGCTCCAAGCAGGGTTTTTATCTTCAATGCTTTTAAAAAAACTTAATAATTTTTTTGATGCGCCCATTGGCGAAAGCATCAAACCATCATCAAGGGTTTTTGTTAAACCATCATCAACTTTATTTACAACTGAATCTATCAAATCAGTAAAATGAACTTCTGAAGGCATTTGACCTTTACGAAAGAAGTTTTTAAGTGTATTTCTATTTTGTAATGACATAGAATTTAGTGATTAGGAATTTTCAATCAAAAATTTTCAATTTTCAATTTTCAATATTTTTTTTAAATCAATGAAATATTATTTTAACATTTACAATAGTATTTTTTATTACTATTCTTTTTATTTTAACTAACCACCAAATCACCACCAACTTCCAAATTACCAATTCCCGCAGGAGTTGGTATAATTTCATTTATTTCAAATTCAGGCTCTAAAACTGTAATTTGATGTTCGGTAGCAGGAATTAATACACTCCAAGGTTTTGTTGCTTGTAAGATTGCTTTATTTTTCCCTTCATTATTTTCTGTAATTCCTGTGGCAGTATCCAATAAAATATATTGTCCCCTAAAATCTTGTGCTACTTGAATCATTGAAAAACGAGTAATAAATTCTAAATAAGGCAATGTACGCATATAACTTAAAATATCAGCACTATTCATAGTACCACCTAACTCTACAGTTTTACGATTTGCTAACATTGTTGCACTCAAATATCTGTTAATATCCTCATTTAATTGTTGCACATAATAACCATAATTATAACCTTTTGCTAATTTAATATCACACAAAATCTTAACTTTTTCATAGCTTGGGTTTCTAACTTCTAATCGTACAAAAGGAGAAGTATATTGTTGTAAATATTCTTTCATTTCATATAAAAGTTCGCCTGGTGCTTGTGGTTCCAGTGTAACTCCATTTTCAGTATTGACATGTGGTACTACAATCATCAAAACTGAACCTGGTGCGTTCAAATTTTGACTTGTCATATTAGGCAAACAAGTTGCTTTATAAATTTGTGGAAATTTTTCTAAGATTAAATGTTCATAATCCCAAGCAGTAATTGCTCTTTGTTTGTGTTTCAATCTTTCACTAATTCGCACATAAAATTCTTGTTGTTTTTCCATTGATACACCTCCAAAAGATTTCATTGGTTGAGAAATGCTTTGTATTCCGACAATGCTATCTTCCAACATATCAATTTTGAATGCGTCTAATGGTTTTTCTAAATGTGCTTCTTCACCTTGTTCATACTCCAAAGTAGCCGTCAAAACTTGTGTAGAAATAGTTTTCATACGTGCTGCTGCTTTACTATTACTAAATGTAGAAGCTCTTAACCAATACAATTCAGGATTAAGAATTGTATTTCCATCTTCTAAATCTTGTGGTAGTTCTAAGGTAATAATACCTGTTTTGATAAAATTTTCAGTATCATCACGAATAATTTTTGAAGGTGCTAATACTTTCCATTCATCTTTTACTAAATATCCCCACTCAATTTGTGGTTTTTCTTGTTCAGATGACATTCCTGCACCGTCAGCCATTTCAATCAAAAAAGAAACATACTGAGGAACATTTACACCTGTAAAACCTAATAATAATGAACCTTCTGCATTAAAATTAGGTAAAAATTTTGTGAATTGTTGTGAAGGCTCAGGATAAACCAAATGCTCTCCAAAAGGATGTAAATGAAAAAATTGCCCTCTAAAATTATCTTTATCATTTTTTGCACTTCTATCTGTTAACGAAATTACCGAAGTAGAAGAATAACTCAATGAAAGTGATGAAATCTGAGGTGTATAAGGTTGCAAAGGCATTTCTCTTTTGGCAATTGGTTGAAATCCACTTTTGATGGCTTTTACAATACCTGTTGTCTTTGCATTTTCTAAAATAACCTCTGACAAAACAGAAGGAAATAAATTATGTCCAAATCCTTCACTTGGTGATACCAATTCTAATTTGATAAATCCACGTCTTGCAGTGTTGCTGTATAATAATTCTTGATTGACTTCTGAATAATTAGAAGTTAATTTTATTTTTGAAATATCAATTTTACCTTTTTCTGTATTATTTTCATCTCCATTATCAAAACGTGTTTGAAAAATATTTTTTGCTCCTTTTTGGGCAATTTCTTTTGGTTGTTCCAACTCACCAATTGTTGTGAAATCAACTAACATCGAATCAGACGAAGGTGTATGATTTTTAGGATTATCTTTTGTTCTAAATAAATAAAACTTTTGTCTATCCTCAAATCTATCAGGAATCCATTGTCCACGATTTAAAATTGATAAATTCACTTGAAAAGAAGTATTGTTCATACCTGCGTCATACGCCAAATAATGTCCAAACATTCCTAATCTATTTTTTGGTAAATTAAACCATTCAATATCTAATTTAAGACTATCCAATGATTTTTGGAAAATTTCATTTTTACCGATAATCAAATAAGAACCCACGTGAGGTGTAGAACCAAAAGGAAAAAATGGACTTGATGGACTTAATTCACCCATATTACCATGTAAAATCAAATCCTTTACTCCGCTTACTTGTGCATAAATTGATACTTGCTCTATTACCAAATCACGCATCAAAGTATAAGGATAAATATAAGCCTGATTATTCAAAATGGCTTTTAAAATAGGCAAACTTGTATTAAAATTTCCTTCATGAATTTCATTATCAAAACCGACAATAGCAGGTTCAATATTTTCAATATCAAAAGAAATTTTGAGTAAAGATGCATCTTTATCTCTTGTAACAACATATTTATCGATTTTATGCCAACTTTCTGCGGCTGTAATTTCTAATAAAAATGCTTCTAAAAAGCTTTTTATAAATAATTCATCTTCATCTTCGCCAAAAGCCAAACTTAAATCTTCTAACCATTTATTCAAAGAAAGAAAAGAATCGTGTGAAAAAGTAAGCGATACCATTACTTCTCTTTTGCCTTCACTCAAAAACAAACTTGGTGAAGCAACAGCAAAACCTAAATTAGCAGGTTTTGTAATTTGTTCACGTAGGTTTTGAGAGGTTACAGCGTCTCCAAAAGGTGCGTATGTTTTTTTAATCTGCGGATTTTCTTGTGGTGTAAGTTCTTCTCTTGGAATAACAGCAGACCATAAACTTGTCATTATTTTTTGAGGTAAACCTCTGATAATATAGTTTTGATATTCTGCATAAATCGTTCTTACCTCATTAATTTCTGCGGCATTGACTGCTAAGCTATTATCAGCTGTATAAATGATATTTTCTCCACTTTCGTATTCTCCCGCTACAAATCGAGTTTGATTAGGTACTTGTGCCAACAAAATTTCCTCATTGATTTCAAATTTGATATAAACTTTATCTTGTTCAGGATTTTTTCTTTTTTGTTGTAATGCATCAAAATAATAATAATCTAAAATTCGTTTTGATAATTGATTAAGTGAATCTTGCGGTACTTTGTATAGTTGTAAAAATGCAATTAATAAAGCAATTTCGGGATAATGTGTATCATTTTTGAGTGACTGCTCCAAAAAAACATTAGATTTATTTTTCAAATAAATAATACTTTCATAAAAAGACTGAAAAGATTTTTCTAATTTCTCAGTCAATTCAATAAAATCCATATTATTATTGAAAACAATTTGTGTTTCTTCAAATTTCCAAACCAAACTATATTCATACTTATCAACCTCAATGCCTGTATTTTTATCAGATAACCATTGTTCTATTTTTTGAATATACCAAAGTGCTTCTGATAACTTTCCACCCAACATACTAAACATTTCTGTACGAAGTTCAACAGGTTGTTGTGTAAAACTTTCAACAAATTTAAGTTGATTAAACCAATAATCTAATTTTTGAGCGATTTGATGGACGTTTGTAATAGCATTAGCAATGTATTGATATTTTTTATCTTGTCTATTAAATCTATAAATTTTTTCAATATTACTTTTAAATTTATTTTCAAATTCGGCATGGTCAAAATATTTAATTTCTGCTAACACAACTAATTCATCGTTAAAAAAACTATTCCAATCACCTTCTTCTTCGTTATCGAAGTTATAATATTTGATAAGTTTCGAAATTTCAACAGCCAACCGCAACAAGTCGTCCAATGTCCGTTCATCTACTTTGGCATAATCCCAAGAGAGCGCAGGCAGAAAACGTGCGTCTTGACTTGGACTCATTCTTTGTATAAAATCTTTTGGTAAGAAGGACTGCATTTTTTAATTGTATATTAAATTTTAAACTGATTTTTTTATTAAATATCTGTACCTTCTGTGATATAGTAAGGATAAACCATATTACTTCGAGTGTTTGTTTTTCTGATAGTATATTCGATATTGATGTTAATAATACCCTCTGTTTCCTCTGGTTCTAAATCTAAGGAATCCAAAGTAATACGTGGTTCATACGCTAAAATAGCTTCTTCTATTACACTTTGCAAATAACTAATTGTGCTTGGATTAATTGTATCAAAAACCATCGCTTGCAAATTGCAACCAAATTTTGGTAACATAACTCTTTCGCCCGGTTTGGTAGAAAGCAATATAAACAGACTTTGACGAATGTCTTGGTCGTCTGATACCATTTCAACTGTATTATAATTTTTATCAAAACTTGGTGGAAACGCCCAACCTGTTCCTAAAAATGTTTTTTTTCTTGGTTTCATATTTTTAATTATCAATTGAATATTTTAGCATTATCCACCAATCATCACTGTAAATTCTCCTAAGACGATAGAACCACCATGTGCGCAAGTATCACCCATACGTGCTGCGGGTTTTCCGCCAATCATTACAGTACCAGAGCCTTTGGCTATCGTGTCAGGCGGTCCAGTGCAAGTAGCCATATCACCCATACAAGCGGCAGGTTTTTTCCCTATCATTACCGTAAAACAACCTAAGGTAATTGGACCTCCTACATGAGGAATTGGTGGAACGCCCGGTGTTACCATTGGACAAACGTGCATATCTCCTAATCGTGCTGCTGGTGGCATATTTTTTTTTATTTAGTTATGAATTATTATTTTGATGATTATAAAAAATTATTTTTTTGGTATTTATGATTGATAATTAGTTTATCATTACCATTCCACCTTTAATAGTTGTCATACCTGAGCCTTTCACTTCGACCATTGCTCCTTGTATAGACGCTTGTGCATCTCCTTTTATTTCTACTTTTGCTCCTTTGAACGCAACACCTGCTTTTCCTGCTCCTTCTATTTTTGTTTTTGCATTTATTTTTACATTCATTCCATCTAAAACAATATCTTTATTACTTTTGATAGTGATACCTGATGAAGTCATTTTGATAGAGTTTTTATTTTTATCTTCTATATTGACTGCACCTGCTTTGTCATCTAAGGTAATTTTATTTTTACCGGGTGTTTCTATTGTGATAATTTTATCTTTATCATCAAAAGTCAATTTCATTTTTGTTTTTGTAACGATTGCCTTGAATTGATTTTTCTTTTCAGGTGTCAAAGGCGATTTTTTATCTTTTTTATTATAAACACTTCCTAAAATAATGGGTGCTTGCGGGTCTTCATTCAAAAAACCGACAATTACCTCATCACCTACATCAGGTATGAAAAACGCTCCTGATTGAGCAGATGCATAAAAAGTAGTCATTCTTGCCCAAACAGGCGCACTATCTTTTTGTAAAGTAGGTATTTTAATTTGTATTCTAAAATTTCCGTC
Organism: Cytophagia bacterium; assembly: GCA_004294005.1. Lineage (GTDB taxonomy): Bacteria > Bacteroidota > Bacteroidia > Cytophagales > Microscillaceae > RDXZ01. The sequence continues at coordinate 17,276 of RDZP01000027.1, read as the reverse complement.
AGGGTCTCCATCTATTTTTGTAACTTTTGCAACAGTTAAGCCTTTGATAGGAGAGATGATGCCTGAAGCCATTGGATTAGAATAATTATCAGCCATCTCGTGATACCATTCTTCATTGTGTCCAATTTTTACTTCTGTAATCCATTTTCCATCTTCTATAATATGACTTATGCCACCTACAAACATATTTCCGTTAAACCTTTTACTCAAACCTTTTAATCTAATCATATCACCAACTTTCAAAGTAGCATATCCTTGAAAACTCACTTTTCCTTGAAAAAAAGCCATTGTTGATTTTACCAATCTTGCTGCAGCCCAAGTATCCAAATAACTCATTGGAATATTGATAGGTGTTGCCTGAATATAAGGTTTATCATTGACTACTTTTCCTATTTTTGCTGCAGACCAATTTCCACCTAATTTGGCAGAAGGGGCAGAGCCTGTTCCTTTTATTAGTTTTTGCTGTGCAATATCCCAAGAGTATGCCATAGATTTTGCGTATTGATTACTTGCATCTATTTCCACTTGTAATTCATACAATGTAGAACCATATTCGATTTCTATTGCAGGTGAGCCTGATAATTTTGGTTTAACAACTGATAATTTATCACCATCAGGAATTACAATCATTCCATTGGCATCAGCCCTCAATAGCATAAAATCCCAATCAGTTGTATAATATTGTATTAACTCAGGGTTTTTATAAGCGGTTGCATCTACAGTCTTCTTTACACTTGCACCACTTAAAATTTTGGTAATGATTTCGCTATCTTTTTTCTTTGAATATACTTCGTTTTTTCTTACTCCTGTTAATTTTATTGCTTTATGTTTACATTCAATTACTAATTCTGGGCTTCCACCTCTACTTCCTTTTTTTATTTGCAAGCCATGTTTGATGACAATTCCTTTAAATATTGACTTTTCTGTTGATTCATAACCTGCTTTGATTTCTATGACCTTACCCGGTTCGAAAGATGCGGAATCACCTGCCTCAAATTTTGTATCTGTTGCAATTCCTCCATCTATCAATACAATTTTTGCGGTAGATATTTTATTAATATTTGCTTCTGTTTGAATATACTTCACTGCATAAGTTTGGGGCAATGCTTTTCCACCTACTAAAATAGTAAAAGTAGCGACACCAAATTTTTGAGTTGTAAGTGATTTTGCCATGAGTTATTTTTCTATAGGTGGGAATAATAATTCATCACCTGCATTTAATTTTCTAAAATTTACCAATCCATTTACTTTTGCAATCTCTAAATATAATCCGCTATCTCCATAAATTCTCTCACACAAATCAGGTAAATTATCCCCATCTTTTACTAATATTAAGTGAGATAAATCAGGTGAATTTGAATTTTTCTTTTGATTATTTTGTTTTTTTGTATGATAGACAATGAAACTTAAATTAACATCGGCTCTAATAGCCGTTCCATCAGCCTTAAAAAATTTATAATTGACAGATATATTCTCGATTCTGCCATTAAAAGTCAAATCATTGCCCCATTTTACAGTTACAATATTAGGTTGATGTGTAGAAGATACATAATTATAAATTACTTTTTGTAATTTTTGAATGGTAACTTTTACGCTATCTTTGGTAGATACATCAGGCACTGCACCCGTAGTATCGATTACTATACTAAAGCTAATTTTTTCAGGTTTATGTTTTGCATATTGAGGTGATGCTTTGAATGTTCCCATTACATCTACATCACTGTACTCAACACCACCCTCGTAATTAATCGAGTTAGGATTAATCAAAGCTTTAAAACCTGTGGTAGGCGAACCTCCCATTTTGTATATTGTAAGGTTTTGTAATTTTTGCATAAACTTTAATGGTTTTAAAAATAATTATCTATTTATCTATCCCTTTTTCTTTCTAACATTTCTAATACTTTTTCAACACATTCTTCAATAATCATTTTTTTATCTTCTTGTTTTAAAGCTTTATTTTGATTATTATTTTGATTATATGAAGAAGAAGCTGATTTCTCATTGATGACAAATCTTACTGTCAGTTCTTTGATTTCAATTGGCATTTTATTTTTTATTTTTTACCACCTTTATTTTTATTGTCTCTGCCTTTCTGTTGATTTTCAATATGTTTTTTCTCAGCTGCTTTTTGTCTTTCTGCAACTCTTTCTTTTGCTGTTTTTGGTTTCTCTTCCTTTTTAGGTTCGGGTTTTTTCTCTTCCTTCTTAGGTTCGGGTTTTTTCTCTTCCTTTTTAGGTTCGGGTTTTTTCTCTTCCTTTTTAGGTTCGGGTTTTTTCTCTTCCTTCTTAGGTTCGGGTTTTGTTTCAGTTAGTTTTTTCGCAGCTTCTTCAGCTAATTTTTTAGCCATTGCTACTTTTTTATCTTCTTCAGCTTTCTTCGCAGATTCTTCATCATCTGCTTTTTTAGCGGCAGCGGCATCATCAGCTGCTTTTTTATCATCAGCGGCTTTCGCTTTTTTGGCTGCTTGTTCAGCCAACTTTTTCAATCTTGCTAATTCATTAGGGTCAGTAACCGCTTTTGTAGGGTCGATTTTAGTTTTTAAGAAATCAGGTGTTACTTTATCTAATAAATTATTGGCAGTTTCTGTTGCTTTCTTTTCTAATTCTTGTTTTTTATTTTTCAGATCTTTGATAGCATTCTCTTTTCTTTTCGTAAGATTATCAACAATTGCTCGCCCAACTGGTGTTTTATTGAGTACTGAAACCACTTTATTGAGTATTCTATTAGTAACTACTTCAAATTTTTGGTATCTAATTTCTATTGTTTCCATCAAAAGTTGGCTTTGATTCGAATTAAAACCATCCACTTGATATTTCAGAGGATAGGCGTGATGAACTTTCCATTCAGCACTGGCTTCACCTGTGTTAATGTTCATCAAAGTAATAATAATTGTTTTTAAAGTTATTTTTGTAAATCCATTTCTTATTGATTCGGTACACCAATCTAATAATTCCGAATTAGGAGATAAAAATGCTCTTTTTAATACTAAAGGCGAGTAATTTACTCCTGTTGGTATTGCACACTGTTCGTTGTTATGAAATTGCGCACTAGATTCAATAGTAAAACTTAAACCCGTTACTTCCTCAAAACTTTCTTCTGAGGGATTACCACTTGATACAGCAGCGACCGCCCTACCAAGCATTCCTTCATTGATAATTCTTACCTTGAAATAGAAACCTGGATATAATGTTGGTCTTGAGGATGCAGGAGTATTATTGAACATAATTTTTTAAAAATATATTGTATAACTTTGAAATTTTTAAAAGATAATAATTAGTAACAAACAAAAATTGTTCATTTTTATTTGTTACTAACCATTTATTTTGAATAAAATTAACCTTTTGCCATTGTGATACCTTCGTGAGCCAATTCTAAAGTTTCTACTGCTAATTCGTTGCCTGTAGAATTCAAATCTGGACCAGAAATACTCAAAGGGAATGCTTTTACGATAGTCCAAACAATCAAAGGAGCGCCTTGCTCATCTAATAATTGAATAGTAATATCTTTACGTCTTTCAGGATTTTTTTGAACATCTGCATACCAATCATACAAAGCAGTATCATTTTTGAACATTGCTTTTTTCAAGGTAACATTTTCAAATTTTTTCAAACCCGGTACACGTTGTTTAATAAATGTAGGGTCATTTCCTGTGCGATATTCAATCATATCAGTTGTTAATTTCAAGCCAGAAACTTCTTGAAATCCTAAATTTACGCCCTCCCATTGCACTGTAAAGTGAAACTTGGGAATCGGCCATAGTTCGGTTGCGTCAGCCATAATATATTGTTATTTTTTTTAATTTTCTAAAATTTATTTACTTTAATTTTAATTTTGAATTGCAAATAAAATACAATTAATTCACAATTCAAAATCGATATTGAAACACTAAGATTAAGATTCCTGCATTTTTTGTTGGAATGTGATGACGATAAACTCAGCAGGTCTTGAGATAGCAACTTTTACAGTGATTCTCATAATACCATCTAATACATCATTAGGAGTCATTGTAGAGCCAATACCTACCAATACTTCAAATGCTTGGTCTGCTGTTGTTCCCACCAAACCACCTTGATTCCATAAGTCTGTTAAGAATGAAGAAATCATACTTTTCATCAAAGTCCAAGTATTAGCAGTATTTGCTTCGAATACATACGCTTTTGCTGCATTTTTTACTGATTCTTCAATGAATAACATAGTACGTCTTACGTTGACATAACGCCAATCTTGGCTATTACCATCTAATGTTCTTGCACCCCAAACCAATACTCCTTCTCCTGGGAAAGAACGTACTGCATTGACAGATTTACCAGTAACCGTTACGTTCAAATCTTCTTGGTCATCATGTGTAATTTTTACCGTAGGCAATGTTACACTATTAAAGCCAACATTTGCCGGTGCTTTCCATACGCCACGTGTGCCATCTACCATTGCATATACGCCTGCGATACCTGCACTTGGCGGAAGAATGTTTAATTGCATTCTGATTTGACCTAAAATACTTTTGTAAGCAGGACTGATTGTATTCAATGTTTGATGAACTGCATCTAAGTTAGCACCTGCGTCAGTCAATTTTTTAATTTCAACTTTTGCTTCTGCTGAACGTTTTGCATCATTATAAATAGTATCAACTTCTCCTTCCAATAAAGCTTGTAAACCAGCTAAATCAGAAAAATTAGCCAAGCTAATTTCATCAGCTTGTACAATAGATGTATAAGCCCAAGGATAATAAGCTGCACCAAAATTAAGGAAGTTGTTACCAACACCTTCTCTAAATTGAGTAATTACATCATCTTCATCATAACTACGTTTTTTATATCCGTCATAAACATCTAAAATCGCAAAACGATTTTTCATTTTTTGACCGCAATGTAAAAGAACTGCTTGTTGTACTGCAAAAGCATTTTCTTTGTCTAACATTACTGCTTCGGGTACAACTACCAATGTAGGTTCTGCTTCAGAAATCAAAGCATTTACACCTGCTTCTAATGCTTTTTTACCAATAGCATCAGCATAACTACCCACAGTTACGATATAACAAAGACTTCCACCGTTAGCAAAAAACAAACGTAAGCTATCATACAATAAATGACGTGCTGCTACTTCAGGGCTTACTTGATAATTTTTACCTGCGATTTCTACGTCGATTTCGTCACCTGTTGCTTCTGAAATTGTAAATTTAGTGGCAGGTTGTCCGCCAAAAGTATCTACAAATTCAGTGAAAGATGTAATTCTAACCGCCTTATTTAATAAAGATTGTCCTTTACGACTTGTTTTAGCCGTATATCCAACGAATGCAGGGACTGCTGTTGAGCCTGCTACCACCGAATTTGGGAAAGCGTTTTTCTCCTCGATATAAACGCCTGGAGTTGCTAGTTTAATAGCCATATATATTGATTTTTAGTTTAAATTTCTCAATTAAATCGGGTATTAGATTTTAATTTTTATTATTGATAGTTTTTTAGCATACGAATATTCATCTAACTTGAATAGTATTATTTATCCAAATTATGTAAATAGTAGGTGTAAAATTTTTATCATTTCAAGTTTTAAAAATCTAAATTATCAAAAAAATTTACAAATAAATATACATATCTGAATAAGCAATAGTATTGTCTTTTCTATCAGGTTTTAATGAATCAATAGAAGGAGTAGGAAGTTTTTGCAAAATTAAATCTGTTGCATTTGTTCTTCCACCTGCTTTTCTTGCCAATTCAAATTGATACAAAGTCTCATCTTGTATTATTAATGGAATTTCGCTTTCAAATTTGATAGCTTCTTTTCCATTAGGTAATACAACATTGCCTAAGTCTTTAAAAGTAATTTTTTCTTGCCCCGTATTGATAGCAAGATTTTGTAAATTATTTGAATATTTTGATGATAAATAATAACGCCAATAAGCCTGTCTTGCTTTAAATTGTATCCCCATACTTTTGCAAGGCAGAGGCTGTTTATCATTTAGAAGTTGAAGGATTTTTTGTTGCCAATTTTTACCTAACCGCACTTGAAACATAGCTGCTGGCGTTTTGAGTAGTTTAGGTAAATATAAAAATGTATCGACAACGTTTTTGTCTTCTTCTATTTGATAAAGCCCGAAAGAAACTTCACTCAAATCGACGGTGTAATTATCACCTGATATTTTAATTTTGTCCGAAAGTTCGTTATTATTTTTTGATTTTCCAAATATTTTTGAATTTTTTTGAATCTTTTTACCACTCCAATTATCATAAGTATAAAAATGATTATCTTTTGAGCTGACAAATTCATTATTTCCTAAAATGACCTTTTTTTCATCAATATCATCAATATAATTTTCAAAATAAAAAATTTTTTTATTTAGTTCCCAAGGTAATTGAGTGAGATGCAAAAAATAAGGATTTTCGATAAATAAATAAAAGTCTAAAACTACCTCATCATTATTTTGTAAGAAAAATTCAAAAACAGATTCTTTATCAGAAGAAAGCATTAAATTAAAACCTTCATTGTTTGCATATAATTGCAAACCCAATTCAGTTATTCTTTTTGAAGTTTCTTTTGAGGCAATAAACTTAAAAAAATCATTAGGAATTTGCTTAAAATATTCATGTTGAATATTAAAAGCAACTAACTGCTGATACCGAACTTCTATTTCGATATTTTCACGCATAACACATTAAAGTTTGAAAGGTTGCTGGATTTCGGTATAAAGGTAGTTCTTTTTTTTAATATTACCAAATTTTTTAAATGTTTTTTTTAATAAATTATAAAAAAAATAACTGATAAAAAAAATATTCTTTTCTATCAGTTATTTTTATTGCTTTTAATGAACAATCAATTTATTTAACCAAGTTGTTTTTGATTTTGGTTGAATGATTTTGACCATATACATTCCTTTTGCCAACTTCTTGATATCAACTTTTGCACCTTTTTCTCCTTGTGCTATTTTCCCTATCAATATTTTTTGTCCTTGCAAATTAAGAATTTCATATTCATAATCTATTGTTGCTTCTTTTTCGAATCCTATAAATACTTCATCAGAGGTAGGATTAGGATATATCCAACATTTCCCTTGTTCTTCCTCTGCTAAACCTGAAATCAAAGGAGGCAGTATAGTAGGAGAGGCTTTTTCTGCGTCTAAAACATCATAACTAACATCATCTTGTATGAATGCAGTAACGATTAGGTTATTCCAATCATAGAAAAAAGGAATATTGGGATTATTTTGATTAGTAGCATACAAAGGAATACTAAAATTTAATACTTCTGTATCCCCAACAGCCCAATTTCGTTTGATGTATGTACCTGCAACAGTAGGCAGCATTTTTCGAACGACATTTTTATAGACTATATTTCCTGGAAGCCCTAATTGTGTTGATGTTACTTCTTTTTCAACCAAACCAACATGAAAAACGACAGGTCTTGTGTACTCATCTAACGCTTCTACCTCAGCTCTCACGTTCAAATTACCGTTAGTAGGTGGTGGAAAAGAAATTCTTACCTTCATAGGTGCAGGTAGTAGTGCTAATTGACTGTATTTTTGAGGTCCCCAAATACTAAATGGTTGGTCTGGACCTCCATCTCCATCGATGGCTGCTCTTGGTGCACGTGAAATTTCATTGAACGAGGCACGCCCTGTAGCATCATGTGGATTTTGATTATAAAGAGGATCTGCTCCTAAAAAATCAGTAAAATATTGCATTACCACCAACTCTAACTGTTGTATGGTTGGAAAACTATTAACAAAGTTATTCTCAGTAGCAGCAGCAGCGTTTGTCGAAGTAAAATATTCTAACAATAATTTTGCTTTACGATTACCTACATATACATCATCAAAAGCAATCCCGTCTAATGTTTGTCCGATTGGATTATCACTATTGCTACCAAAAGCAATTCTAAATCGAACAGGATTTGCACCTACCTCACCTTTTATAATATCTAAAGCAAATCTTGCTTCTTTCCATTGTCCATATTTTCCTGTCCAACCTTTTCTTTGAGGATTGACAACGTCACCTGCAGGTGAACCTAAAATATTATTAGTATCATACCAATTCAAACCGTCTCCAACGTTTCCTACTACTTTCCAAGTTTGTCCATCATCAAAAGAATATAATAAATTTGCGCCGTCTGCGCCTTGATCTGCATCCATCCAAAGTTTGATTACAATCATTGGTTTGTCAAGATTCAGAAGCGAAAAACAAGGGCTTTCTACATAAGATTTTTGATTATTGGTATAATTTGCTGTAAGACCTGTACTCCAAACTCTCCCTACTGAAGCAGGTATTGTTCTACCTGTAGCAGGTACACCCAAAGTCCAAGTGTGTGGTACTGCTATATTGTCTGTTCCTGCAATCCAACCATGATTTGTTCCTTGAAAATCCTGTGTGTAAGGTGTTAAATCAGTAGGAGAGAAAAATGGAAAAATAGAAACTTTTTTTGTAACCGTATGAGAACAATTTTTATTTGTTCTTACAGTTAATACTACATTATAAACACCTGGATTTGTATAGGTTTTGGTTGGATTAGGAAAATTACCTACAATTAAAGGACTTCCATCACCAAAATCCCAACTCCATTGATTGATAACACTTGCGTTAACTGTACTTGTAGTTGATAAATTTGTAAATTGTGTTGTACCTCCTAAGCAAGTTCCTAAAAAACGAAAATCGGCTACAGGTACTGGATTGATTGCCAATGGAATTGTATTTTGTTCATAAATACAATTAAATTGATTGGTAACTTTTAATTTTACAACAAAAGTACCAGGATCTGCAAATTGTCTTGTTGGATTAGGAATGTTAGCAGTTGTATTATCAGGAAAAACCCACTCCCAAATCCAGTTAGGTTGTGTGGTTGAAGGTGTAAAAGTAGTCGTTTCACCATGACAAGTATTAGCAATTGTAATTACATTATAAGGTACAGGATTAACAATAACAGGAATTTCAACGGTTCTTGAACAACTTGGAGTGGTATTACTACTTGTTTGTGTTAGTCTTACATATTCGGCATTTGATACGTTATCCCATTTTACTCTGATTAAGTTTGTGCCTGTTCCTGCTGTAATTGTGCCATTACCAACTTCCCAAATATATGTATGTCCTGCAACTGCAGTAGTAGAATAAACATATTCATTGTCTTCACAAACCTCTCCAATACCTACAATAGAAGGAGCAGGTAACGGTAAAATAACAATATCACGGTTTATGTATTGCAAACAGCTTGTACTCGAGTTAGTTTCAGTAAGTTCTATTTTGCCTACTGTCGTATTACTATTCCAAGTTATAGAAATTTGATTGGTATTTTGTCCTATGAATGTACCACCTGTTACAATCCAATTATAAGTATGCCCTACTACATTATTAGTTTGATAAGAATAAGTAATTGTAGCACAGACGTTGTTTGTACCTACTACACCTCCTACAATACTTGGTGTAGGCAATGGATTGATAGTAATATTTTGTGTAGCTATTCTAGTACAAGTTGTAGCAGTTATTCTTTCTGTAACTTTCACAATTCCTGCACCACTAACTCCCCAATTTACAGTAATTGCATTTGTATTTTGTCCACTTGTGATTACTCCGCCCGTTACGTCCCAAATATGAGTATTACCTATTACATTAGGAGTTGAATAAGTTTTTGCTGTTGAAAAAGCACAAACTACATTATTGGTAACAGTTACAACAGGAGTTGGTAATGGGTTAATGATATAATTTTGTGTAGTTGTATTCGAACAATTATTAGGGTCTGTTTGCACAACTGTAAGTGTCCCTGTACCTGCTATTCCCCAAGTTACAGTTATTTGACTTTGATTAGCAGGTGATGTTATTGTACCACCTGTGATTGTCCAACTATATGTATTTAAAGTTACAAAAGGTGTACTATAAATATTTCCTGTTGATGTTTCACAAGCTGCCGAACCTGATATTGAAGGTGTAGGCAATGGTAAAATGATAATGTTTCTTACATCTAATCTGCTACAATTGGGTGTTAATAATGTATTAGTTTGTGTAACTTCTACTTTTGCACCTGCAGGATTACTTCCCCAAGTTACAGAAATTTGATTTGTACCTTGTCCACTCATAATTACCCCACCCACTACATTCCAAACATAATTTTGTCCTGCTGAATTTACAACTTGATAGTTCTGTACTGATAAAGCACAAACATTGAACGTTCCAGTAATTGTTGGTGTTGGTAATGGATTGATTGTAATTGTTCTTGAAGTAATTGTAACGCAATTTGTTAATGTATTTGTTTCTGTGAGTTGAATTGTGCCTGATGCAACACTCGACCAATCAATTGTAATTGCGTTTGTGCTTTGTCCTCCACTAATCGAACCACCTGTAACATTCCAAGAATAAGAATGATTACTATTATTAGTTACATTATAAGGTTCTGTTAATTTATTGGCACAAACAGAGGCATTTCCTACTATAGTTGGCGTTGGTAAAGCATTAATTGTAACTGCTTGATTAGAGATGCCTACACAACTATTAACATCAGTTTGTGTAACTGATAAATTTCCTGCACCTGCTGTTGCCCAGCTTACTGTGATTTGATTTGTATTTTGACCTGCTGTAATTGTACCACCTGTAATTGACCATACAAAACTTCCTGAACCTGATGTACTATAGATATTACCAGTAGAATTAGCACATATTGCAAAACTACCTATGATTGGTGGTACAGGAATAGCATTAACTACTACTGCTCTTGTTGAGGAAGATATACAACCATTGGCTGCCGTTTCTTGTACTGATACAGATGCATTTGGATTGGCTATTCCCCAATTAATAGTTACTACATTAGTTGTTCCGCCTGATGCAATCGTTCCGCCAACCACTGTCCAACTATAAGTACTACCATTAGCAGGCATTGTATAAGTAACACCATTTTGTCCTGCACAAACAGAAGTATTTACATTTGGAATAATTGGATTAGGTTTGGGTAAAATAGTACGTAATAATGTATTTGACCTATTACAATTGGTGGCTGTGATAGTCTGTACTACATTGATAACCCCAGCACCAGCACTGCCCCATGTAACTTGGATACTATTTGTACCTTGTCCTGATGTGATAATACCACCTGAAATAGACCATAGATAAGTATTTCCTATAGTATTTGTTACTGAATAAATATTACCTGTTGTATTTTCACAAGAAGAAGCTGAAACATCAGCAACAATCACAGGATTAGGTAATGGATTAATAGTAACATTAGTAGAAGCAGATCTACTACAACTTGTCGAAACAGGGGTGGTATAATTAGCAGTTTGTGAAACACTAACGGTTCCTGTCCCTGCACTTCCCCAATTTACCACAATACTGTTCCCTGAATTACTACCTGAAATCGCACCACCTGTTACATTCCAAATATATGTATTATTGGGTACAGAAGGTACAGAATAAGTAACAGATAATTGTCCATCACAAACAGCACTCAAACCTGTTATTACAGGTGCAGGTGTTCTAAATACATAAGTAGAAATAGCAAACCCGTAATCTGGACAAGGAAGTCCAGGATAACCATTGCTTGCAGGGTTAAAAAATATTGCACCTGTCCATTGTATAAAATCTTGTCCTGTTGGAATTATTACATTGCTTGGTCTAAAAGTAAATACTCCTGCCGTATTGATAACCGGGTCTGTTCCAGAGATAGGGCTTGTAGTGATTACCGATTGCGTTATACAAGCAGGTGATACATCATTTCTAACCAAAGCAGATGTTTCCGCACCATCATTACAAAAACTTGATGGAATGATAAATCCTGAATTATTGACAGTAACTAATACGCTGGCACTTACCGTACAACCATCAACACTTGTAAAAGTATAAGTTAAAGTATTTCCACCTACAACGGCGGCATTAGGAAAAAAATTAGTACCTGTTACACCTGCACCACTAAATACCCCTCCCGCAGGACTAACAGCACTTCCTGCACTATTTAAACTCACAGGCGTAGAGGTTGTTATTTGAAAATTAGTATTGGTCATAGTAAAAGTTACTACAGGCAATGCTTTTATTTGAAATGCAATTTGAGTTGTAGAAGTACAATTATTCGCATTTCTGCTTGTAACTATCATTACATAATTATCATTTACAACCAAAGTATTAGGAATTGTATTGGTTGTTGTTGCAGAAAAAGCAGTTGGATAACCTGTTTGAGAAATGCCACTTAATTGCAAATCAAAACTATATTGAACTCCTGCACTCCCACTTGCTGTAAACAAAATCGTTTGCTCTACACATATTTTATTATTTGGACTATTACTCGATAAAACCACAACAGGAGTATCATTGATGGTAATATTAAGCGTTACTATTGAACTATTACAGCCACCAACTTTTGATACAACATAAATAGGTGTAGTCCCTACATTATTAGTATTGATGCCTAATTGTGTTAATGTTCTACTTGTTCCTGTACCTAATGAATTTGTCAATGCAAGGTCAGAAAACCACTCTATTGTGCCTGCACCTGTGGTGGCAGCAATTGAAGTTGTACCAACCGTTCCTCTACAAAAACTTTGAGCATTTCCTGCTGTAATGGCAGGAGAAGAAGGCGCAGATGCAGTAGAAAAAGTAGCAAAAATACTACCATTTGCAACGTTTGGTATGATAGTATTTCCTCCCGTTCTTGTCATGCTAACATTGGTTACTGTTGAGGTTGCTCTTGCTCTTAATCCACTAATTGTAATTGTATTTGCTTCGTTCAAACTACCTACTGCTGCATCAAAAGATATAAATATTGCATTGTTACTAACGAAAATAAGACTATTTGTAAAAAAACTTCCTACACTTCCAAAAGATAATGTACCTGTACTACTTTGTAGTTCGATACTTGTTGGCATCGATAAAATAAGTGTTTGTCCTGTTCCTGATGGAAATCTATTTAAACAACCTTCATTAATAACAATATTTCCTAAATTAGTATAATTACTATCTCCAACACATAAAGCATTGAGCGTTGGAACGCTAATTGACACATTTGGACAAATTATGACAGTGAGTATTGTTGCTGTACTTTGACAAATATTGGTTTCAGTTAGATAAATAGTGAATGTTCCTGATGTAGCAGTAGATACCCCTAACTCTGCTAAAGTTGGTGAAGGAGGTGTTACAACTGTCAATGGCATAGTCAAAGCAGCATCACTGTACCATGTAATATTACCTGTACCACTTGTTGCTGCTATGTTTGTAGTAGTAACAGTACCAATTGGAAAATATTGTGTATTTCCTCCTGTAACAACAGGGGCAACTGGAATGGTTGTACTTGAGAAAGTAGCGGCAACATCAGCATTAGCAAAACCTGCGATTGTCATTGTTCCACCTGTTCTTGTGAGTGTAACAGAAGAAACCAAAGAAGTAGCCCTTACATTGATACCATTTATGGTAATTGTATTAATATTACTATTGGAACCACCACTTAATGAAGCAGTGAAAGTAATAGTAGAATTAGTAACTACTACACTGCCAAATGTAGCACCTGTACCGCTCACACTTCCGCTACCTGTACCTGCTTGAAACTCTATCCCTGCGGGTGCTGTTAAAGTAATTGTTTCATTTGCACCATTCGAAATATCTCCATTGTTGTTCTCTGTAATAACAATGTTACCAAGTGTTACATAAGATAGATTTCCAATACATAATCCTGTCAAAGAGGGTGCGGTAATAGTAACAGCAAGAGGTTTTGATTCTTTTGCTTCTATATTTTTTATTGTAAAAAAAACAATAGAAAATAATAATAATTTTATAAATATATTTTTCATAACTTGTGAATAATTGCTATTGTATTTATTTTTTTGTTTCTCCATTTGGATTTAATTGAATTAATACTAACATGGGTGTAGTTTCATAAACAATTGTACCTAAAATAGTAATGTATCCTTTAGAAGTAATTTTTACACACAAACCTACATCATCTTTTGCACCACCAAAATCTTTTTGCCATAAAACTTCTCCTGCATTGTTGAGTTTTGCTACCCAAATATTATCATTAAGAAGTCCTTTAAATAAAACTTGTGTTGTTCCTGTAATTACATAACCATCATCAGTTTTGGTAATAGAACGAATTGTTTGATTAAGTTCTCCACCAAATCTACGTTGCCATTCTATTTTTCCATCACTATTCGTTTTTATAACTAATCCATCTGATTCTCTATTGGTTCTTGTAATTGTACCTGCTACTACAAACCCTGCATTACCAATTTCAACGTCATTCCCTATAGCAATTTCATTAACATCTTGATGATATAAATTATAATCCCATTTTACACCTGCAATAGAATTAGATAACATAATTCTCATATATTGATTATATCTACCTGCAATCACTACATCACCATTTGCTAATATTCTCGATTTTGTGGTAAGATTTGTAACAGCAGAATTTCCATAATAAATTTCTCTTTGGATAATGCCTGTAGCATCAAGTCCCCAAATATAAACATATTCTTGATTTAATGTGGGAGTTTTATATAGACTACTAAAAACAACTACATATCCACCTACAGGGGTTTGTTCTACTGTTGCATTCAAAATATCAAGTGGTTTGTTATTTTTATCTTTTGGACTAAATGTTTTTGTCCATTGTATTGTGTTATCTGCTTTCAATTTTATCAAATAAAAATAATCATTTGATAAGGCAGTAGGAGAGGAACTTAATACAATCATTCCGCCATCAGCAGTAGGACGAATTGCATTGCCTTTGATGCCTCCTATTCCCTTGATCAAGGTTTTATTTCCAAATTCATCAGCCCTAAATAAAAGTGCATTAGAAGGATTTGTATTAGGTAATTCAAAACTTTCTGTTGTACCTAAACCTACAATTGTATTTTTATCATTAAAGAAAAACTCAGTAGCAGCATCACTCGAACCGCCTCCTAATAACTTAATAAAAACACCTTCTTGCTCAGGAGTCGCATCATTTTTACTTCCACAATTAGAAAAAAGACAGATTGTAAATATCAAATAAATAATTTTTTTCATATTGGTTTTAATTTAATTTTTTTGTCTTGCTTTATAAAATGGATAAAAATAACCTACATTAATTGTTAGATTTCGAAATGCTATATCACTATCCACATAACCATAAGTCAATGGAAGTTGTTGATTTGAATATCTCTCATCTGTTTTGATTATGTTTTGAAAACCATAATGATAACGCATTTCAAAAGTTAAAAAACTTCTTCCACTTTTATAATCAACTCCTAAACCTCCAATACCATAATAACCTAAAGTATTTCGTTGAGGTTTCATATCTAAGCTTTGAGATTCTAAGGTCAAAGGCGTTTCTCCTCCTGTGTCTATTCGTGTAGCAATCGCAGTACTACTCAATAAATAAGTAGCTGAAGCACCCGCAAAAATATATGGATTTAATTTATTGAGAAATTTTTTACGATTTTTTTTGAAGTTATAATTATTTCCAAAGTTAAACTTTAACATTAAAGGTACTTCTAAAAAAGCTTGTGTTTCTACAAATTTTATACTTTGAAAATCAAATAATTTGTTTGAAAATTGGTAACCAAATCGCTTATAACCAATTTCAGCCATTATATCAATACGATTCGTAATTGGTAAAATAGCTGCAATTTGTAATTGTATACCAATTTTTGAGTCATATTTTCCATTATTACTATTCTTTGTATCATCTACTGAAAATGCTTTTAATGATTGGATTTGCGACATATTAATGCCACCTTTTATACCTACTACAATTGTAGGTTTGACTTTAAAAGTATCATAAAACTTTTGAAATTCTATTGGACTTGTTATCTCATACATATATTCAGGCTCCAAACTGAGCAACTGAAGCATTGCATTTTTTGCATCACCTTTTTCGTTGAGGTATAAATTTGATAATACAATCAAATAATAGGCTTGCGTTTTGTCTTCTTTTTTTGTTAGTTGATTAATACATTCTTCACTTAGAATGTTTTTGACCTGATTGAGTAAGCCTTCTTGGTAGGCTTGTTCTGCTCTTTTAATTGCTTCTTTACAATCAGTTTGGGCTGAAACAGATGAATAGTTACAAAGAAATAAGCATTGAAAACAAACTAAAAATTGAAAAATAGTTTGATTGGTGAAATAGATAGTTTTATATCCCATAGCAAGCGAGAATAAAAAAGGTTGTTTAAAATTGAATATCTTTTATTATAAAAATGTAACTCTTAATTGTTTTAAATAATTGGTTAACTTTATTATCAATATTTTTTTACTCAAAATTTGTATTGATTAATTTAACATCAAATAAAGATTACCACCTATCTATTTTCCCATTAGGCATTACTACTTGCATAGGCAAGCGAATGAATTGAGAACGTATTGTAATTTTACCTTTGAAATCAAAAAACCATTCAGGATTTAATAAATTATTTTCATAATAAATTTCAAAATGTAAATGTGCTCCTGTACTCCAACCTGTATTTCCACTCAAAGCAATCAACTGACCAGCACGCACTCTCGAACCCGCTTTTACACGTGCATCTAAGTGTGCATATAAAGTTTCTAAACCATTATCATGAGTGATTACTATATAATTGCCATAACCTGCATTATAAGCAGAGGTTTTGATAATGCCATCAAATACTGATAAAATAGGCTCACCTCTCCGTAAAGCCAAATCTATACCAGGATGATAACCACTCGAACGCCAGCCAAAAGGTGATGAAACCAGCACTTTGTCTGTAATAAAAGGGGGCGACCAAAATTTTTTATCTTCTGAATTATATAATTCTATCACATAGCCCATAGGCGTTAATTCTATTGTTTTTTGTGCTGTTATATTCGAGTAGAAAATAAACATAAACAAAACAAAAATAAGAATTGATTTTATGATATGGTTGAAGTTTGAAGGTAATATCATAAAAACACGTTGAACCATTCTACAAAGGTAAAAAAATAATTCTAAATTACAAAATAATAATAATTTTTTTTACTATTATTTTTAAAAACCAAAAAAATAAGTGAAAGTAAAAGGATTCGAACCAATAAACCACCCTACTCGACAAGGCTGCTCTACCAAAGTTGGCATATACTTTCTAAATAATAATGATAAAAAATCGCAGATTCAAAAATGAACCTGCGAAAAGTAATTTCTATCTCAAAATATCCTATGAAAACAGAAACTTTTGCGGTTACTCATGTTCAGAAAATTTTATGGTTACTATTTCTTCATTCTACCACTGAATTAATCTGCCTTAGTTTTTTATGGTTCTACTAAATTTTATACGATTTTTTCTATTGAGCAATTGTAGTACACACTTTTAGTGTGTCGACACACTAAAAGTGTGTACTACAGTT
>RDZP01000162.1 GCA_004294005.1 Cytophagia bacterium | reverse complement strand
TCTATTGAGCAATTGTAGTACACACTTTTAGTGTGTCGACACACTAAAAGTGTGTACTACAGTTTTTATTTTCCGTATAAATCTTAGTAGAACCAAAAATTATTGTTTTTCCAAAGTTTTTATCATTTCTTTGATATGTTGTTTTGCTTCAAACATACTTTCATAAACGGCTTGTATGATATGATTTTTATCTAACAAATAAGTTACACGCCTAATAATTCCTATCAAAGGCACAACCGCTTGGTATTCACTGGCTACTTTTGCTCCTTCATCAGTCAATAATTCGAAGTTAAGTTGATGTGCTTCTTTAAATTTCAAGTGTGTTTCGATATCATCTCTACTAATACCAACTACTTCGACACCTAAGTTTTTAAAAAAACCATGTGCATCTCTAAATTCACAGGCTTCCGCAGTGCAAACAGAGGTAAAATCTTTTGGATAAAAATAAACGACACAGGCTTTGTCTGCAAAATCATTAGACAAAGTAAAATTGGTGCCTGATGTTGAAGCCAATGTAAAATCAGGTGCTTTGCTATTCACTTTTAGTGGCATAATTGGTTTTATGTAAAAGGGTTAAAATCGTTCTCCATTTGTGAAAAATCTCGTAATTTGGTAAGATGAGTATAAATAATTTTTAGGTCTTCAAACAAGCTAATTTGCATATTTTTAACGTGTTTTTCTAAGGTTTCAAAATTGAGTGTAATTACTTTATCATTTTCTCCCATTTTAGATGTCAAAGTCAATGTATTATTATCAAGTTCTAAAATTAAATCATAAGTTTGGTACATACTCGAGACCGCTGCAACGGTGGTACTATCTTCTTTTAACTTTTGAATAGCAAATCCAAAATGAAAGAAAAATGCAGGTAACTCGACATTTTCTAAATAAATAAATTTTCCTTCTTCGTCATTTTCAAAAATGACTACATTTCCACATGCAAATTCGCTCAAACAGTCAGGATATTCTAATTCTTCAAAAGGAATTTCTTGATTCTCAGTATGAGCAGAAGAAAAATTAAGCGAATATTCAATAAATGATGTTTTCATAATACTATTTTATTTTTTAATCAATTTTCTTCTTTTTACTTCTTGTTTGATAAGATTAAATTCACGACTACTTTGTCCTTTGACAGAAGTATTTTCGTTGGCACGTCTAAAAAGATAAGGCAATACAGCCTTTACAGGACCATAAGGTACATATTTGGCTACATTATAACCTGCTTGTGCTAAATTATAAGAAATATGGTCACTCATTCCATATAACTGTGCGAAAAAAAATCGTGTATCATTAGGCAAAATATTATAATTTTGCATCAAATCGACTAAATAAAGGCTACTTTCTTCGTTGTGTGTACCTGCACAAATAGCAAATCTATGTCTATTTTGGACACAAAACAACAATGATTCGTTGTAAGCATCATCAGTTGCTTTTTTTGAATTTTGAATTGGATTAGGATAACTTTTTTCTTCTGCACGTTTGGCTTCTTTTTCCATATATGCACCTCTGACCAATTTTGCCCCCACTATAAAATTATCTTTTTCTGCTTTTTCAAAGTCATTTTTAAGATTTTCGAGGCTTGATTGAGCATACATTTGATAAGTATTATAAACAATTGCTTGTTCTTTGTTATAAAGACGCATCATTTCATCAACCAATGTATCGATAGTGCCTTGAATCCAAGTTTCTTCAGCATCAATAAAAAGCCTTACTTTTTTATCGTATGCCAACTGACAAATAGATTTGACTCTTTGTTTTGCCTTCTCCCAATTTGTATTTTCGAGGAGTGATAGATTTTCTCCTGCTTGTATTTTTGCTAATGTATCAAAACTTGCTACTCCCGTAACTTTAAAAACAGAAAAGGGAATTTCCATTCTCATTTTTGCTGCTTTTTCGATGGTCAATAAAAGTTCTTGGGCTGTTTCATCAAAATTTTTCTCTGATTTTTCACCTTCTACCGAATAATCTAAAATAGTACCGATATGATATTGGCTTAGTTTTTTGATAGAATTTTCGCAATCTTCTATATTTTCGCCACCACAAAATTGTGAAAAAATTGTATTTTTGACGATTGTTTTTATTGGTAAATAAATTTTGAAAGCAAAATTGATGGCGGCAGTTCCTATTTTTACCAACCAATTCAAATTCATCAAATAAAAAAGCCAATATGTTTTTTTGAGTGCGAAATTAGATTTTGATGAAAAAGCAATTTCTGTATTTTCAAAAGATATTTTATTTTTAATAGGTATATTATTCATTTTACTATTTTTGTTGGAATTATTTTATAAAAAACCTAATTCTAATTTTGCTACTTCTGACATCATATCTTGTGTATAAGGCGGGTCAAAAGTAATTTCAACCTCTACATCATTTACGCCTGCAATCAACTTCGTTTTCATTCTTACTTCGTTTGGAATTTCTTCGGCAGAAGGGCAATTAGGAGAAGTCAAAGTCATCAAAATATATACATTATTCACAGGAAATATTTTAATATCATAAATCAAACCCAATTCAAAAATATCTACGGGAATTTCAGGGTCATAAACACTTTTCATTTTTTCCAAGACTTTTTCTTTCAAATCTGGAATTTCTATATCGCTTGTTGTCATATTTTTTGGTTCAAGCGTACACACTTGAATGTTTTTTTTTGTTTAAGTTTCCACACTCAAACACATTTTTATTTTAATTTATTGGTTTTGATAAGCCATTGCGTCCATTCTCATTTGTTTTATCATAGAAGCAAAGCCGTTAGCACGCGTCATAGATAAATTTTGAGTCATACCAATTTTTTCGATAAAATAAAGTTCAGCCTCTACAATTTCTGAAGGCGTTTGATGAGATAAAACTGCCAACAATAAACTTACCAAGCCTTTTACAATGACTGCATCACTATCTCCTTCGAAAACGATTTTATCATTCATTTTGTTTGATTTTACCCAAACATTTGATTGGCAGCCTTTTATTTTATAAGTATCTGTTTTATATTCATCACTGATAGTTGGAAGTTTTTTGCCTAATTCTATCAAATAAGCATATTTATCTTCCCAATTATCAAACAAAGAAAAGTCATCAATAATTTGATTTTGAATTTCGTTGATAGTCATTATATTATTATTTTTATTGTGCAAAGATAAAGTATTTTTTTCTCTTTTTCAAATTCAAAATTATTATTTTTTTGATTCTAAAAAATGAACAGAAAATAAAGTGAATAGTTTTTTTTTTCAATATGAATTATTATTTATTTTTAATTGTAATATTATTTATTTTTGTAAGTAATTGATTATGAATAGGTTATATTTTTTGTAAACAAAATGTAAATAAAAATTAAATAAAATGTAAATAAAAATGAAACTTTTTGTTTTTTTTAGAGTAAACGTGTATATATCTAAAATCCATAAAATAAATATTATCATTATGAAAAGTTCAATAATTCTCAAATTTTTAATTGTATTAAGTTTAAATTTGACATTTGCTTGCTCGGCAGGACACAAAAAAGAAGCACCTATACAAAAAGAGGCGCAATCTACAGAAGCAAAAATATCCCCTGAATATGCCAAAGAAGAAACAAAAGAAGAAGCTGGTTCAAAAAATAAAGAGGCAACGAATGAAGATGACGCAATAAAAACTAAAACTGCAGCGGACAATCCTACTATCAAAGGCATTACTAATGCTAATTTAGAAAGCCAAAAAAATCGTAAATTTTTACGTACTGCCGAAACTAAAATGAAAGTGAAAAATGTTCAAAATACCACTCGAAAAATTGAAGATTTAGTTGGAAAATACAAAGGCTTTATTACTTACTCGAATATGAAAGCACAAATTAATCGTGTTGAAACCAATCGTTTGAATATAGATTCTTTGCTCGAATTAAAGTTTTATGAAGTCAATAATGAAATAATTTTGCGTGTACCCAATCCAAAAATGGATAGTCTTCTGCGTGATGTGCAAGATTTAGGTTATTTTATAGATTATATCAATAGTAGTGCAGAAGATGTAGCTTTACAAATGTTAAAACATCAATTACAAGGTAATAGGTATGATAATAGCAATAATAGAGTTCAAAATGCGATTGATAGCAAAGGAAAAAATTTGTATGATGTTGGGAATGCAGAAAATAATTTATTAGAAAGACAATTACAAAGTGATAATAACAAAGTAGCACAAATGGAATTGGACGATAAAATCAATTATAGCAGTGTAAAAATATATTTATATCAAAAAGAAAATATTTTGAAAGAAAATATAATCAATCCTGAAAAAGCAATTTCTCAAGTCAGTTTTTGGCAACGTATGGGCAATGCTTTGAGTACTGGTTTGCTTTTAGTACAAGATTTTGTTGTTCTATTTACTCATTTGTGGCTTTTTTGGTTGATTTTGATAGTGAGTATTATTATTTTTAGACAAGTTAGAAGTAAAAAATAAAAAACTATTTTGAAAATCATACTAAGTAACGTGAGTTCGGGATAATAATTGTTAAAAAAAGTGTGTAATTTTTCATAAAATGCGGTCAGACCTCCGTAAACTACGGTACAGACCGCGTTCTATGAAAAATGTTTAAAACTAATTTTTTAATTTGAAATAATAGTTTGTACTGTAGTTTACGAAGGTCTGACTATTATTTCAAATTACCACCAAAAATATCTTAATCGACACAGATTTTATTTATAAGTAATTGAAAATAAATTATTTATAAATAAAAATTATCCCGAACTCACGTTGCACAAATAGTAAAATACAAAAAACATTTTTTGCTTATTAACTGATTCAGAGTACAATACAATTTCTAAAAAGGATAGTTGTACGAAATTTTAACTCTCCAAAAGTTTTACACTTTTGGAGAGTTTGATAAATTGTGTAGTCATCTATAATTGACGATTAAGGATTATGAATCCATTTCATCAAATAACCCGAAATCATTGCTCCATAAGTACCCACTGCATAACCTAAAACTGCCAATAACACGCCAACAGGCGCTAAAACAGGATTAAATGCAGAAGCCACCACAGGAGCAGATGCTGCACCGCCTACATTTGCTTGACTACCAACCGCCACAAAAAAGAAAGGTGCTTTGATAAGTTTGGCTACTGTCAAAAGAATAATAATATGCGTGAGCATCCAAAGAATACCAATTAAAAAATAACCTAAATTATTCGCAATTTCAAAGAAATTCATTTTCATACCTACACAAGCGACCATAAAATATAAAAATACACTTGCTACTTTTGATGCACCTACACCTTCTAAACTTCTTACATTTGGTACAAAAGATAACAACAAACCAATAGTAGTTGCCAAAATTACTACCCAAATAAATGTATCTGTCAAACTAAATTCTTTCAGATAAGGAGCGTTTTTTGCTAAGAAAGGAGCGATATTATCTGCCCCAAAATGTGAAAGTGCCACTGTTGTAAAAGCAATTCCAAGTATAGTCATCATATCGGTAAGGGTAGGAACTCTGACGATAGAAGCGTGATAATCAGCCATTTTCTTTTCTAATTCTTTGATGGCAGAATTATCAGCCTTTACCCATTTATCAATTTTATCAGAAATGCTTGCACCATACAACAAGCAAGCCATCCAAATATTTGCTGTTACTACATCTACTACTGCCATTGCTGAATAAATACTATCACTTGCACCAAAAGCCTCTTTCATTGCTAATTGATTGGCTGCACCACCAATCCAACTTCCTGCAATGGTGGCTAATCCTTTCCAAGCGGCGTTATCACCTGTTCCACTGACAATATCGGGATAGATATTGCTGACAATAAACAAAGCAACAGGTCCACCTAAAATGATACCAATGGTAGCAGTAAAAAACATAATCAATGCTTTGGGTCCTAATTTTTTCAGAGAAGGGAAATCGATGCTAATTGTTAATAAAACCAAACTTGCAGGCAACATATAACGCGAAGCTACAAAATAAAGTTTGCTTTCTGTTGCTGAAATAATATTAAAAGTATTAAGCAAAGCAGGCAAAAAATAACACAACAACAAACCCGGTACGTAAGTAAAAAATGTTTTGAAGCGTGGATTTTTCTCGGCTTGAAAAACAAGCATCAAAAAAAAGAATAAGATACCTAAAACAACGGCATCATTGGTAATTAATGGTTTCATAAATAAAAATAAAAAAATGACTATAAAAGGTAACGATACAAATTAGATATTGTTTAACTTTTATGCTTATATATTTTTTTAGATTGAAAAATTAAAAAGATAAATATTATTTTGACAAATAAAAAGATAAATAGTATTGATTTTTAAAAAAGAATATAAAAAGAATTTAATTTTTAATTTATAATAAAAAATAAAATATTATTTTGATATATATATATATATCAAAATAATATTTGTTAAATAATTTGTATATTAAAAATATTGAAATTACTTTTGCAACGAAATTATTATTCAACAATTAAATTTTTTTGGTTCTACTAAGATTTATACGGAAAATAAAAACTGTAGTACACACTTTTAGTGTGTCGACACACTAAAAGTGTGTACTACAATTGCTCAA
>RDZP01000026.1 GCA_004294005.1 Cytophagia bacterium | reverse complement strand
TAAGTTTATTTCCTACGTTTTTGACGAATTTATATTCTTCTTTCAGTCCCAGTTGTTCCAATACGCTTTCTTCAGTTTTAACCATATTTTAAGTTGATTGTTTTTTGCAAATTTACAAAAATAAAATATATATTCACAAAAAATAAACAAAATATTTTTAGAAATTTTATTTTTTTACTTATGTTTTAATCTTTTTTATCCTACTTCTAACAATTCCAAATTTTAGTAAAATGATAGTTAAATTTGCTCCGAAAGATTATCTAAAAAATAGTTCTTAAGAAATTAAAACTATTTTTGTAATTGAAGTAGTTATTGATTATCTTTGCTCTTTGTATCAAAGATAAATCAAAATAATGAGTTTTATGGAAAATAAAATATTTACACAACAAATCAAACAATATGCGGCTCTTTTGGAACTCAAAGGAGAAAATCCTTTCAAATTACGTGCTTATCATTTTGCTATCGAAGCTATTGATAGATTAGAAGTAAATTTGATGGATTTACCTTTATCAGTCATAGAAAAAATTGGTTCTATTGGCAAAGCCATCGCACTCAAAATAGAAGAAACAAAAGAAAAAGGTATTTTTCATCAACTCAAAAATTTATTAGAGGAAATTCCTGCAGGTGTAGTCGAAATGCTTGGTATTAATGGTTTGGGTGCAAAAAAAATAAATATTCTTTGGAAAGAAAATAAATTTACGACCATTACACAACTTTTGGAGGCTTGCGAAAATAATACATTGGCACAAATAAAAGGATTTGGCGAAAAAATGCAAGCCAATATTTATCAAGATTTATTGTTCAAACAGGCAAATTCAGCCAAATTATTTTTCTCAAAAGCAACAATATATCAACAAATGATTGTTGATTATTTATCGCAAATAATTGATAATGAATTAATTATAACAACAGGGCAATTTCGTAGAAAATTAGAAATAATAGATTGTTTGCAAATTTTTGTGGCTATTGATGATAATAAAACTAAAAAAAATCAATTAGTACAACATTTGGACGAATGTAATTTTCTGATAAAAAATAAACAAGGAACTGGAATGTTTGTTTGGCGAGGTGAATTGAAAGAAAATGCTTTGAAAGTGGAAATCAAAATGCCACAAAAAAATAGAATTGGAAGCGAAATTTATTTACATTCCGCAGGTGAAAAGCATCTTACAAAAATTGAAAAAAATAAAACAATTTTACAACATTTAACCGAACAAAATTTTAACAAAGAAAGTGATGTTTTTGATTATTTTAAATATCCAATTATTCCCGTCGAGGCAAGAGAAGGTTATGCAGAATGGAAATGGATTGAAGATAAAAAAGTTCCTAATTTATTGATTACCAACGAATTAAAAGGTATTTTTCATGCACATAGCACTTATAGTGACGGCAAAAATACATTAGAAGAAATGGTATTGGCTTGTATCAATTTGGGATATGATTATTTAGGAATTACAGACCATTCTCAATCTGCTTTTTATGCCAATGGATTGCAACCCTCACGCATCAAAATTCAACATCAAGAAATTGAAAGTTTAAGAAAAAAATATCCAAATTTTTATATTTTTAAAGGAATTGAAGCCGATATTTTGAATGATGGTCAATTAGATTATGAAGATGATGTTCTCAAAACATTTGATTTTGTGATTGCTTCTATTCATTCTAATCTAAAAATGAGCGAAGAAAAAGCGACAGAAAGAATCATTAAAGCCATCGAGAATCCTCATACAACTATGCTTGGGCATTCTACAGGCAGAGTTTTGTTGCGAAGAAATGGGTATCCTTTGGATATGAAAAAAGTAATAGAAGCCTGTGCCAAAAATAATGTGATAATAGAAATCAACGCAAGTCCTTATAGACTCGATTTAGATTGGCGATGGGTACACGAAGCATTGGAAAAAGGCGTTTTATTGAGTATTAATCCTGATTCACACGAAACTGGTACACTTTCAGAAGTAAAATATGGTGTAAATATTGGTAGAAAAGGTGGACTTACGGCTGAAAAAACTTTTAATACAAAAACAACAGAAGAAATTATTACTTATTTTGCAAATAAAAAAAGAAAACTGTAAAAGATTGTATTCAACAGAAATTTATGTTGTTAAATAATTCGTTTTTGTTATTTTAATTGACATAACAAAAACGAATATTTATAATGCTATGTTATTACTCAATAAAGCTACCAGGTAATCCTAATAATGGATTTTTTCCATCATTAATGATTAATTTTGAGTTATTAGAACCTGAAACAGCCCTGAACGCTTCTATAGACCTAAATCTTAAAAGAGAAGGAGTTAAATTTTTGATTAACATTTCATTAGATTTATTTTGGGCTTCTGCTTCTGTTTTCATTGCCGTTGCTCTTCCTTCTGCTTCTATTTCTAAGACTCTTTTTTTGCCTTCTGCATTCATAATTTGTGCATTTTTATCGCCTTCTGCTTGTATCAAACGCCTTTCAGCCTCTGCTTTTTCTTTTTGCTTCACAAATTCCATTCGTTGTGCATCTTGTTCAGCTTCTAATTTTTGCTCTATAGACCTTGACAATCCTTGAGGCAAAGAAATACTTTTCATCAATACATTTTCTATGATAAAGCCTTTTGGTTCGAGAATAGTCATCATCTGGTCTCTAATACCTTTTTCGATGATACCTCTTTCTCCTGAGTGCATATCTTTTGCATAAAATTTGGCGGTAATATCTGCAGCAGCAGAGCGAAATACAGGAAAAATAACTTCATTTTCATAATCTATTCCTACTTCTTGCAAAATTTTAGGTGCTGAGTTTGACCTAATTCTGTATAAAATAGAAATTTCAGAACCAATCGTTAGCCCCTCTTTAGAAGGAAGATTGGCTGTGATTTGTAAGTTTACTGTACGAGTAGGTAGTCTTAATATGACAGTAGTAAAAGGATTAAATACTTTTGGGCCCTCAGTCAAGATATCAGGACTAATTTTTCCTAATCTTCTTTTGATGCCTACTTCGCCTTGCCTAACGATAGCACAACTATCTAAAAAAATGATAGTAGATAAAAAAATGATAACTTTCAAAAATGTTATTTTCATATATATTTAAAATATTGTTTAACACAAAAACAAGAAAACAATTAAAATTGTTTAAAAAAATAGAAGTATTAACATTTTTTCGCTTATTATTTATTTTTAAAAATAGATAAAAAAATACGTTAATATTTTTTTATTTCAAATTTATTTCATATCTTTGCATTAAGAAATTTATTAGCAATTTATATGGTGATTCGCCATAGTCAGAAGTGAACTTAGGCATACTTCAACAAACGCCTCTGTCATTCAGCGTGCTTGTTTATACATAGTGTATCCAACGATAAATACATCACTGAATAGGCGTAGCCCATCTATTTATCGTTGGATACACTATGTATAAAACGCTACGCTTACAGTAATAGTCGTTGCTGTGGGCAAGAAGTAATAAAAAATTATAAAAAAACATCTTTTTTCAAAGATGTTTTTTGGTTTTAATGATAAAGTAATAATAAAATGAAAAACATTCTTTGCGTATTTTTATTTTCTTTGATAATCATTTCAAGTTTATTTGCCCAAAAAAATACAACTTTATTGTTTGAGCATTTATTTGATGGAAAAAGAATTGATTTAGAAACACCTATTATTACTTCTTCAGGTGATACAATTTATATCAGTCGTTGTCAATACTATATAGGCAATATTGAGAGTGAAAAAAAAAGTATCAAAAATAATTATTTTCTTATCAGATTAGACACTAATTCTACTCAAAAAATTGTACTTAAAAATTTTATTGCAACTCAAAAACTGCATTTTAGCATTGGTATTTTACCCCAACACAATCAAAAAAATAGTATTTTGGAACAAAAAGGAGATTTAGATTGGAGCAATGGTATGTTTTGGAATTGGGAAAGTGGTTATATTTTCTTTAAATTAGAAGGTTATTTTTTCGTCAATGGTCAAAAAAAAGGACTAATATTTCATTTAGGAAAAAATGAAGCATTCACGCCTATACAAATTAATCAAATTACTACACAAAAAGATAAGCATATTCATATAAAAGTACACTTAGATAAATTCTTTCCTCAAAAACCACTCAAAGAATGGACATTTGAGAAAGGAATAAGTATTATGGAAGGTGAAAAAGCAAAAGATTGGCTTGAAAGATTGAGCCGTTTATTTGAATAAAATTATTTTAATTTGTATATTTCCTTCAATCTTGTCATTTCATTTTCGTACTCTTCGATTATTTTATCTTTTGCTACCAAAGATTCCCGTAAAGATTGTTGTTCTAACTTTTGATTTTCAATCTCAGTTATATCTTTTACTATTACCAATACACCAATTATTTGATTTTCTTCTTTTAGTGGAATAAAGTGGTACTCAAAATAAATATCTTGACGATTATTATGAATATTATTATCACCCACGAATGAAAAATGATTACTATTATATTCTCCTAATAACGCTTTTTGAACACCAATTGCAACAAATTGCCTAATGTAATGATGAAGAATTTTACCAATTTCTCCTCTTTGAATTGGGTTGCTGATTTGCCCCCAAAAATGTTTAGAGGAGAAATCATTAAATAAAACTATCTGTTGATTTGTATCTAATATAATTTTTGCTTCCAAAGAATTAGTTAATAATTGATTGAACCAAACTTGAATTTGGTTTAGTTTACTAACCTCTGAGTGAGCATCTCGATACTTTAATAGCGCTTCTTTTAATTTTTCATCTAATTCTTTTTTTTCTTTTTCTGCCAAATGTTGTTTTTTTAAAGTGAGTTCTTGTACTGCTTGTAATTCCTCTACATTTTTTACGAGTTCTTCTTCTTGGTTGCGTAATGCTGTACTTTGTTTTTGACTTTCTTGCAACAATTTTTTAGTTTGAGAATTTATTTTTCCAGAAACAATAGTAGTAGCCAGTGTTTCTGCTAACTTTTCTATAAATTCTATTTGGTATTCTTCTAATGGTTGGAACATTGCTAATTCAATCACTCCTTGCGATTTTTTTTCGTTTTTGAGAGGAACTAATAACAAATAATTAGGGTCAGCTGTACCTAATCCTGATTTGATTGTGATATAATTATCAGGGATTTTTTCCAAATAAATTGTTGCTGATTCTTGAAAAGCCTGTCCAATCATTCCTTCATCAGAGGCTACTATTTTTCGAGTATATTTTTTTTTATCATAAGCATAACAAGCAATAAGTTCTAAGGTATTATTATCATCATTCAAAATAAACAGTCCACCTTGATTTGCTTTTACATATTTTACTAATTTATTTATGAATTTATCAGCAGTAACACTAAAATCTTTTTCATCACTTCCTAAAATTTCGACAAAATTAGCTAATCCATTAGTAACCCAGTTTCTTTTTTTTTCTTGTTTTTTGATAATCAGTGTTTGTTTTTGTGCTTCTAATAAAGACTGAATAATTGGATTATCAATAGCATCATCATAATTAAAATGTTCAATATCTTCATTTTTTTCCAAACTATAAGCAAATGATTTAATTTTTTGAAAATTATCAGCAATTTTATAGAGGTTCTCGTTTATTTTTCCTAATTCCTGTTTTCCTTCATCTATATAATTGGTGATAGCATCACCTTCGATGATTGTCTCGCTTGATTGATAAATGCGTTCTATTGGTAATACGAGCCTTTCTAATAATAGGCTTTTCAATGAAAACATACAAGCAACATAAAAAACAGTAAGAATTTCATCGATATAAGTCTTTGAATTAAAGCCAACCATATAATTAAGTACTATTAGTAGTATCAAAATAACTAAACTTAGATTTAATATTTCTCTTAGTTTTAAATTTTTTAATGAGTTATACATATTTTATATACTTTTGTTTTTATTGATAGATTTTAAAATGTTTGATATTTTGATTTCTTATTAATTTATATTTTATGCGGTTTGTTTATTAGTTTGTCAAAAACTATGCAAAATTAGAAATACAACCAAAACCAATTCCAATTTCCTTTTTCGTTGTACTCCAATGTAGGAGCAGGCAGACGAAACATATTGACAACGTACAATAATTTTTTTACCCATTTTTTATTGGTTTTGATAGATGTTACATCAAAATCAATTCCCACAAAAAATCTTCTATAAGGATAAAAACCTGCATTTATATTTTTTTCATCTTCTGCAAAAATCATTGGACGTGCAGCATATCCTAAAGAAAGATTGAGCCATTTTGGAAACTTTGAAGTTTTTGGTAAAAATTTATCTACCTCTACCGAATACCAATAAGTTTGTGCATTATAATCTTTGATAAATTGTTCTGCTAATGTTTTTCCTAACAAATTAGGTCTTAATGGTGCTAATCCTGACGGATAAAATGAAAATTTTGGGTGAATACGTACTTCATTCCAAAGTTTATATTGTCCCCAACTAAAAAATGCACCTGTCGTATTTGCCAAAAAATCACCCCAAGATCCGCCATAATTTCGAGAAAATCCGTCTAATAATTCTATATTCAACATCATAAAAGATGAAGAGGTTGCTGCCCAAAAAAGTGCTTTTTCTTTTTTCATTCCTGCATTTTCTAATCCATTCGTAATCGCACTTGTAAGATGAAAAGTAGTATAAAAGTGTCCTAATTTATCCATTTGTTTCCATTCTTTGTTATCATTAAAAAAATGAAAATTCCCCATTCCACTCTGTCCATACCAAGTGATGCCTAACAAAGTCATTGCCCCTACATAACTTCCTCCACCTATCCAAGCCAAGCGATTGATTTTTTTTTGTGTACTATCTTTCAAGAATGAATGAGTAAATGACTTGCTTTCAGCAGTGAGAATCTGAAATAAAAAAAACATAGATAATAAAAAAGAACGCATTATTTTTTTAATTTTTTCAGAAAACTGTTAATATTTCTTTGTATATTATTTTTCTACAAAATTATAATATTTTTTTTTAAAAACAAAAATAATCTCATTGATAGATGTATTTTTTTGAATAATGTTTATTTTATGCTTTTAAAACGAAGTTAATAGAACAAAAAGATGTTAATATTTATATTCACTATTTTTCAATATTAAAAAAATAAAACAAAAAATTATCTAAAAAAAAAAAAATGCACTATATTTGCCAAGTAAAAATATTGAAAATCATCATTTTTTTAATTAACATGATAATATTTATCAATAATAAAAATAATCTTTTTTTATTTATTTGATAATCATTAAAATTTATTTTAACTTTGCAGAGAAATGTACTTAATCATATATAAAACTTAAGTACATAAAGTGTTGCATCAAACTAAATATGAATACTGAGAGTTTAAGTTTATCAAAATATTTAAGAGATATGAGCCAACAAAACGTAATACTCACATTTAAAGGCACAATTTCTCAAGAGATTTTAGCTGATGTAGGCATAAATCTTAGGTCAAGACTGGGTTCTTTTCATACAGGAAAGAGAATATTTGCTATCTTTGTTGAGTTAGCACAAAATATTTATCATCACTCTGCTCAAAAAGAGTTTTCTGCAAGTAAAGGCAGACCTGCAGGTGTTGGTATGTTAGCAATTCAAGATAGTAACGATCACTTTATATTATCATCAGGCAATCTTATTGAAAATTATAAGGTAGAGGGATTAAAAGAAAGATGTCAATTTATTAATCAAATGACAAGTGAAGAACTCAGAACATATTACATGCAACAACGCAAACGACCTACAGGAGGCGTAGGGGCAAATATTGGTTTGATAGATATGGCAAGGCGTTCTAAGAACCCTTTGCAATATGATATACAAGATGTTGATGATGATACTTCTTTTTTTGCATTGTCTATCACCGTTAATAAAATAGAATTAGAAAACGAAACTGCTATATAAAAAAAGTAATTTATAAAAAAAATAAATAATATTTTCTCGAAACACACACATAAAATAAAATATGAAAAGTCTTTTAATCCATGACGAACACGAATATAAACCTCGCATTAGCTTAGATGCTGAAACGGGTATTATTAATATAGAAGGTGAATCTTATCACGAATATACATTGGAATTCTTTGAACCCATTTTTAAGTGGCTTGGTGATTATACAGAAGTGCCTAACAAAAAAATTGAACTCAATTTTAGAATGAGTTATTTTAACACAAGTTCTTCAAGACGTTTTTTAGAGATAATGAATTTATTAGAAGAATACGAAGCCGAAAAAAATGGACGAGTAGTTGTGAATTGGTATTATGAAAAAAATGATTTGGATATGTTGGAAAGTGGAGAAGAATATGCTGAAGACGTAAAATTAGAGTTCAATTTGATTGCTTACTAATTTGTATTTTTTTGGAAATAGTAAAAAAAGTATCCAATAAAAAATTAAGATAAAAAAATTAATTAAAAAAAATAGAATGGAAGCAATTTATAAAAACGAAAAAACAAATTCTGTTACTTCAGCAGATAGAGATAAAAAATATTATTTGATGTATGCGGAAAATACCGTATCTGATGAAGACTTTAAAGGTGGATTTAATGCTATTTTGGAAGATGTCAAAATCAACAAATTCACAAAGATTATTATGGATTTAAAAAAAGTATCTTCTACACCTTTTATGGCAAGAACTTGGTTAGTTTCTACTTACTTGCCTGAATTATACAAAAACTCAGAAAAAGGTGCTTTAAAAATCGGTATCATCAATACAGATAGTTGGATAGAAGGTGCAACAATTTCCTTGTTGGTAACTACAATTCAAGGTTTAGGATTTGACTTGGGTATTAAGTTTTATAAGACAGTTGAAGAAGCAAAACAAGGAATGAATTTATAAAATTTTTCATATTTAATTGATAACTTTTCAGTTTTTTGAAAAGTTATTTTATTTTTTTAATGCGTTTAATTATTCAAAGAGTAACAGAAGCCTCTGTTATAATTCAAGAGAGTATAAAAGGAAAAATTCAAAAGGGATTATTGATATTGATTGGTATTGAGGAAAATGATACAGAACAAGATGCTGAATATTTAGCCCAAAAATCAATCAACCTACGTATTTTTTCAGATATTGAAGGGAAAATGAACTTATCTTTATTGGATATTGCAGGCGATATTCTATTGATAAGTCAATTTACTTTATATGCCTCAACTAAAAAAGGAAATCGTCCATCTTTTATCAAAGCAGCTAAACCTGAAATGGCTATTCCACTGTATCAAAAAATGATTGCATTATTAGAAAAATATTTGGATAAACCTATTCAAACAGGCGAATTTGGAGCAGATATGAAAGTTAATCTTTGCAACGACGGTCCTGTAACTATTATTATTGATTCAAAAATAAAAGAATAAAACAAAAACAAAAATTTAAAATAAACAATGGAAACAACTTGGTTGAACGAAAACCTTGATGAAACAATCTTTGAGGTGGGTGCAAGAATCTCGATGAAAGTCGGAAAAAAATTATTTGAAGGACAAAGTGATTTTCAAAAATTGGAAATCTACGAAACGCCTCATTTTGGAAATATGATGGTTTTAGATGGTTGTGTAATGCTCACAGAATCAAATGAATATGCTTACCACGAAATGATTGCTCACGTGCCTTTGTTCGCACATCCAAATCCTGAAAGAGTATTGATTATTGGCGGCGGCGATGGCGGTGCAGCACGGGAAGTATTGAAACACAAAAGCGTTAAAGAATGTGTAATGGTTGAAATTGATGGACTTGTGATAGAAAAATCAAAAGAATATTTCCCAACGATTGCTTCTGAGTTTGATAATCCAAGATTAACTTTATTGGTGGAAGATGGCGTAAAATACATCGAAAACCATAAAAACGAATTTGATGTTATTTTGGTAGATTCTACGGACCCTGTTGGACCTGCTGAAGGACTTTTTTCAAAAGCGTTTTATCAAAAAGCCTTTGATGCTTTGAAAGAAGACGGAATTTTAGCGGCACAAGCAGAAAGTCCTTATTATTTCAAAAAAACACAAAAAGAACTTTTTGATGTATTAAAAGCCGTTTTTCCTTACAGTACTTTGTATCTTTCGGCAATTCCTTTTTATCCAAGTGGTACTTGGAGCTTTGCATACGCCTCAAAAAAATATACGCAAACAACACAACCACGTTGGGAAGCAATGAAAGAAATGGAAAAAACTTTGGAGTATTTTAATCACGAAGTATATACAGGTTGTTTTGCATTGCCAACTTTTATGCGTAAAGTTTTATAATTTAATTATCAAAACCAATCATATATGAATAGTAAAAATAATTTTATAGACATTATCACGCCCTTAGTGGCTGATTTGTATGTAATGAGTGAAACTGATGCAGCATTAACGCCATTTGTTTGGGAGGATTTTTCGGTAGAAAAAAAAATAGAAAAAGATACAATTTTAGAGTATCTACAAAAAGAAAAAGATACAACATTTGAAAGCATTAGCCTTGAAAGATTTTTTAAACCATTCCTAAAAATTCGTAAAGATGATGATGAAGATACTATCGCTACCGCTCAACAATTCAAAACATTAGAAGAAAAATTAATAGAAATATTAAAAGAAATTGAAGTTTTGAGAATAGGAACTGTTGAAATTGATGTGTATATTGTAGGAAAAAATGAACAAAATCAATATGTTGGGTTACAAACTTTTGTAGTTGAAACGTAGTATTTTTTGATATTGATGATAATTTTCTAAAAAAGGTCTGTATTTCATTAATGGAAATCTGACCTTTTTTTATAAAACGTGAGTTCAGGATAATAATTGTTCAAAAAAAGTGTGTAATTTTTATTGCTATAAAATTTTTGGTAGTGCTATACTTGTAATGTTTTTTGTCTTTTTGAACGAAGCGAAAAATCTACCTTTTTGTTTGTAAAATACTATTCAATGGTAAAGTTGCTTCACTTCGTTCAGCAGGACAAAACATTACATTTGCAGCACTACCAAATTTTTGTATATGTTTTAAATTTTAAGAAAAATATGTATATACACAACCAATTGCCCCTGCTTGTGTCCCACAAGCAGTCTTCGTTGGTATAAGGCTGATTTGTTACAATATTCGTTTGTGGGACACAAACGAGGGCGTAAAAAACAAATTGACCTTTTTATTGTGAGGGAAAGTTATGATTTAATTTACATCAATTTGAAAATATATAATACTGTATTTTTCTTCCATTTTTATTTTGCTGTTATTTCTTTGATTGAATAAAAAAAATGAAAAATTAAAAACAAATAAAATTTTATTGAATATATAAAAATAAAAATATTATTTTGATCATAGTAAATTAAAAGAAATTATTAGGTGTATTTAACCTGATTATCACACTAAAAATTAAAACAAAAAGTAATTTTATTTAGATTATGCGTTTAATCTGTTTCTTTTTGATAAATATTTGCTTTGGCAAAAAAAATATTTACTTTTGCAAAAAAAATTACTATTTTATCAATCTTTCATTGTAGTTTTACGATATTTTATGAAGACATAAAAATAGTAGGTTTATCATTAACCATCTAAAATTAAGTATTATTTTATATCAAGTCTATATTTTATGTTACATCTTATCAAATCATATTGTCGTTATTTATTCAGCGCCAAAAATGCACATCATTTACATTCGCCTTTTGTTTTTCATTTATACAATGAAATTATCAATATTAATAAAAAATATTATGTTTTTAGTTTGATTGAAAAATTAAGGCTTAGTTTTATGAATAATTATCAAAAAATTGATGTTACAGACTTTGGTGCGGGTTCTCATCTCAATTCTTCACCTCAAAAAACATTGTCATCATTGGCAAAAATATCATCTACACCACGTAAAGAAGCACAATTATTATTCAAACTTATCAATCATTTTGATTGTAAAAATATTATCGAATTAGGTACTTGTCTTGGTTTTACAACTTTGTATCTCCAAAAAGCCAATACAAAAAGTAATATTTTTACTTTTGAAGGCTGTCCGAATGTAGCCAAAATTGCTCAAGAAAATTTTAATGCACTCGAAGCGAAAAATATCAATATTATTGTTGGTAATATCAATGATACTTTGCCTGAAAAATTAAAAACAATTACAACGATTGATTTTTTATTTTTAGATGCCAATCACAGATACCAAGCTACTTTGGATTATTTTGAATTGTGTTTACCAAAATTACACAAAAATAGCATTGTTGTTTTAGACGATATTCACTGGTCGGCTGATATGGAAAAAGCATGGCAGGAAATTATCAAAAGAAAAGAAATTACAATAAGTATAGATTTATTTGGATTAGGGCTTTTATTTTTCCATCAAAATCAAGAAAAAGAAAATTTTATTTTGAAATTTTAATGACTTAAATTATAATTTTGCTTTTTACATAACCATAAACGCAATGCCTACAACCGTTTTTGCAACAATAACCTCTTTCTCTGTGGTACTTTTCCGTAAAAACCATCATTCCATTTTCATAATAAAAATCAATATTCTCTACTAATTCCTTTTTTGTGGGTGTTTTCATTTATTTATTTTTGAAGTCTTAAAAAAAGTATTTATGATGATATTGAAACATATCATTATGAAAAAATGTTTAAAAATAAATTTTATTTCAAATATTATACTCAAAAAAAATGCAAAAAAAATATCTTTTCGTTTTCTTATTTTCTTTTTTTTTATATGCTTGTCAAACCTCTCATCAACAACAAGCCCTCAAATTATTACAATTAGGCAATGCAGAATTTAAAAAAGAACAAAATGAATATGCGTTGCAATATTATAACCAAGCCATAGAAAAAGACAAAAATTTAGCAGAAGCGTGGAACAATCGCGGCACAATTCATTTTAATTTTGATGAATTTGAAACTGCCATCAAAAATTATAAAGAGGCTATTCGTTTAAAACCTGATTATACAGAGGCAATTTTTAACTTGTCTAATGTTTTTTTTGCTCAAAAAAATTATACTGCAGCAGTAAGTTTGTTGGATAAAATTGCAGAGAAAAATAAAGATTCGAGCAAAATATTTTTTTCACGTGCCAAAAACTATCTCAAATTAGGTAATTATAAAACTGCCCTCAAAGATTTGAATAAAGTGATTGAATTGAAACCAAATTTCACAGCAGCGTATGATAGTCGTGGTTATTTGTATTTGTTGATAGGTAATTTTCAGCAAGCCAAAAAAGATTTAGATAAAATAATTATGGGTAATACTAATGCTGATTTAGCCTTTTCAAATATGGCTTTGTATGTTTATTTTAAAGATAATAACTATAAAAAAGCAAAGGAAATGTGTCAATCTGCCAAAAATATCAATGCAAACGAAGCCTATATTTATAATACAGAAGCCTATATTGATTTAACGAATGGTAATTTAGAAGAAGCAAAAAAAAATATTGATTATGTCATCAAAAATCATAAAAATAATGCTTATTCGTATAAAAATTTAGGCGTTTATCATTTTAAAAACAAAAATTTTGAGGAGGCATATACTTATTTTTGGAAAGCGTTTCGTTTAGATGAACAAATGGTGGGTTTTTATCCTTATTTTTTAGCTATATATAATCAAAAAAAATTAACAGAAGAAGAGAAAAAAACAATTTCTATTATCGAAAACGCTCATAAACAATATGCTGATAATTATTTTGATAATAATTTGAATTTGTCTTTGAATTTTAAGCAATAGATATTCAAAGGTTGTATGTATTGTTTATATCATTCTTTATTTTATTTTTCATTGGTAATAAGAATTTACAAATATTTTTCTTTTTTTTAAAAATATTCATTCATTTTTGACATTTACAAAAAAACTACTATCTTTACATTTCAAAGATTAGAAAAAAAAATCTTTATTATTTAACAATGAAAAAACAATATTTATTTTGGTGCATTGTCTTATTTTTGCACTTGTGTACTATGAAAACAAAAGCACAATCAATCGTTTCTTTTACTGAAGATGAAATTTTGCAGGGTGCCGCACATCGTGACAAAACCTCTTATTTTATATTCCAAGCTGGTTTGTATGAAGTAACAAAAAAATTAAAACAAGTAACTGTAACTGGAAGTTTTAGAGGTTGGAGTGCTGATATCAATGATGCAAAATGGCAACTCAAACAAAGAAAAGATAAAATTTGGGTACTTGCTTTTGAAAATCCGAATCTTGATGTAATTCCACCAGGCGCTCAATTCAAATTTAGGATTGATGAAGGCGAATGGCTCACACCTAATACAAAAAAATTTCCTAATGAAGAAGGTGGTAATTTAGTTTTTTTAAAAGGACAAAAAAAACCACAACTAAGGGCTGAGATTAATAAAAATGGTACAATTTGGGCTTTTGTAGAAGGTTTTGGTTTAGAGAGACCACTTTCAACTTCAGGTTATAGATTGACAAATGCACAAGGACAAGAAATTCCGATTGCAGAAGTATATCCAAACACAAAAGAAAAAACTTTACTCAAACCGGCAACGCCTATTGATTATAAAAAGGTTTATTTTTTAGAATTATTGAAAGAAGGATTAAAAACTGCTGTCTCTTTTGATGGTTGGTTTAGAGAAGTACTTTCTCATAAAGAATTGGGTGCAAATATTGATAATCAAAAAACAACTTTTAGACTATTTGTACCACGTGCCGAAAGTGTAAAATTATATTTATACAAAAATCATAATGATAAAGATGCTTATCAAACTATCGAAATGAAAGTTGATGATGATGGCGTTTGGGAAAGTGTTATCAATGAGAATTTGAGAGGTGTTTATTATGATTTTACCGTACATGGAGCAAAAGAAGAAGGTAACTTTTTTTATGAAACTGTGCCTGTTCATATTTCTGACCCTTATGCACGCATTAGTGTAGATTCATTTGGAAAAAGTAGAGTTTGGGAACGCACAAAGCCTGCTACTCCACTCAAAAATGGAAGACCTAAAATGAAAGATGTCATTGCCTATGAAGTGCATATCGAAGATTTTACTAATCAACTTCCTTTGCCTGAAAATTTAAGAGGAACACTTCCTGCTTTTTATCAATCAGGGTTGAAAAATAAAAAAGGTGAAAAAGTTGGTTTTGATTATTTGGTAGATTTAGGCATTAATACTGTTCACTTATTACCTGTGCAAGAATTTTTACATTGGGATTCTAAAGATTGGCAAGCATCTTTCAAAGATGATAAATTTATGCAAGAACAAGGCATCGATAAAGAATGGTATGAATGGGGTTATAGAACTACTCACGCTTTTGCAGTCGAAAATAGATATAGACAAAAAGGAACAGAGTTTGGAGCGGAACGCAATCAATTTAGAGATTTGGTGCAGGCTTTTCATAACAAAGGAATGGCAGTTATTATCGATATTGTACCTAATCATACAGGCGAAAATATGGATGGTGCTGATTTGTATTTTCATTTCAATGCAATAGATAAACAATATTATTATCGAACCAAAAATCTAAAACATATTGGAGAATATGGCAATGAAGTAAAAACCGAAAATAGACCTATGACGCAACGTTGGTTGATTGACCAATGTAAACATTGGATAAATGAATTTGGTATTGATGGTTTTAGAATAGATTTGGCAGGACAAGTTGACCAACAAACCCTTATCAAATTACGTGAAGCGGTTGGAAAAGATATTATTATTTATGGTGAACCTTGGATTGGTTCTAATGACCCAGAATTTGAAAATAATCCTGATTGGGATTGGTATAAAATGGATTCACCGATTACATTTTTTCAAGATGATTCAAGAAATGCTTTCAAAGGCGCAGTTTCTAATCCTGAAAATAAACAAAAAGACAGAGGTTATGCAGGTGGCGATTCGAAAGCAAAAGAAAAAGTAAAATTAGGTTTGACTTCTAAATTTCCTGAAGAAAAAAATCCTTTGAGTGGTATCAATTATTTAGATATTCACGATAATTGGGCATTAGCAGACCAATTTGCTACTAAAAATTGGGACGGAAGAATGGGTGTTGATGAAGATAATTATAAAATTGCAGCTGTTTTGCTTTATACTTCGCAAGGTCCGATTGTAACACATGGTGGAAGTGAAATAATGCGTTCAAAAGGTTTGGCAGAACTCAAAGAAACTTTCAAACAAACAAAAGCAGGTACAAAGGTTTATTTGCATGGTAAACGTGATACGTATAATATGCGTAATGCCAATTTATTTTTATGGGAAAATGTAGGAAAAACCAAAGGCGAAAAAGGTTCTTTTTGTGATTATAAAGGAATGTATGCTTTTTGGAAAGGATTGAATCATTTGAGAATGAGTAAATATGGAGAAGTTTTTAGAAACGAAGAAGCAATTTCTGAAGGTTATTATGAGTGGCAACCTACTAATAATGATTATCAATTAGGCTATTTGGTGGCACAACAAGTATTGGTTTTAATCAATACAGAAGAAAAACAAAATACTTTTGAAAGAGTATCTTTACCTGATGGAAACTGGAAATTGGTGGCGAATAATCAAGCCATAAACCACGAAAAAGGTGTAAAAGATAAAGATAAAAGCCTTGAAAAACTAAAAGGCGGAAAATCACATAAAGTAAATATGCCACCTTTGAGCATCAAAATTTGGGTCAAAGACTAAAAAATATAACTTCTTATGCAATATTTTTTATTGCATAAGAAGTTTTCAAAAAAAATCAATCAATTATCAAAATAAAATTATATGTTTTTTTGCTGTAATATTAAAATAAATATTAAGGTTGTTTTTCTTTTTATTTGCTTTGTTATTTTTTCTAATGTTCTTTATGCCCAAAAAAATTATACTATTATTTTTTTTGATGGAAATATAAAAATTGACAATCAATACATTGATATTGGTACAAAAATTTCCCTTCAAGACAAAATTATTTTTGAAAACAAAGAAAATAAAGTAATTGTGATGAATGA
The DNA here is from genome assembly GCA_004294005.1 of Cytophagia bacterium. Lineage (GTDB taxonomy): Bacteria > Bacteroidota > Bacteroidia > Cytophagales > Microscillaceae > RDXZ01. The sequence goes on along the minus strand of RDZP01000026.1, from coordinate 11,273 downwards.
AAACAATGAAAAATTTTTGTTGGATTTTAGAAAATATCAATCTCGAAAAAATAATAAAATAATAGATGTATTATTACCCATTGAACATACAGAAAGAAATAGAATCAGATGTGTTGATTGTCCACAAAGCAAAACATTACAAGCAATTTTAGGACTACAAAAAAATGAAGAACCCACAAAGTTTATAATTATTGGTGATGAATATACTTTGAAATATGATTGTCCAAAAGAAAAATGTCTTTTTATGGCAATTCATTATGCTGATAATAACCGTGCCCCAAGAGTTATAAAACTTGCTTATCAAAATGAAAAATATGATTTGAGTAAAAGTCTTTTCAAAAATATGGCAGACAGTGTGGCTTATTGTCAATTATATGAAATTCCTTATCAAAATTATTCACCTACCAAAAAATTTCAACAAATTGATAAAGCAGATTTTAAAAAAGGAAATATAAAAGCAATTTTTGAACCGATTTATATAGAAAAAAAATGGATAAAAAAAATAGTGCAACATTATTTATCTATCATTAATATAAACAAAGAATTGCTTAATTATGAAATAAAGGCAAATACATCGAACAATGAACAAGTAAAAAAAATGATTATCGAACAACCTGAAAATATCAAAAAATTAGATGTTTTATATTATTTTTTGAGTATTTGTTATGGTAAAATCGATACAAATGGTAAACTTGATGTAAACAAAGTAAAAACAGATAATTTGGTTTTTGAAAATTTTGTCAATGAAAAATAAAAATAAAAATGACTATTGAACAATACGCTGACCTTCATACTACAAAAGAAAATAACTTATTATCCAAAATCAATAGAGAAACTCACCTCGAAGTCCTAAAACCTCGTATGCTCTCAGGGCATTTACAAGGGCGATTATTGGCAATGATAAGTCAGTTATTACAACCTAATTTTATTTTAGAAATAGGCACTTTTACAGGTTATTCTGCTTTGTGCTTGGCGGAAGGTTTACAAAAAAACGGAGAGTTGCATACCATAGAAGGCAATGAAGAATTAGCCTCAAGGCTACAAAAATATTTTCAGGAAAGTAATTATGCTACTCAAATTTATTTACATATCGGACAAGCACAAAATATAATCACTACTATCGAAAAAAAATGGGATTTGGTTTTTATTGATGCAGACAAAGAAAATTATGCTCTGTATTATGATAAAATATTTTCACAAATACGTATTGGTGGGGTTATCTTGGCGGATAATGTATGGTGGGATGGAAAATTGATTGATGAAAAGGCAAAAGACAAGAAAACGGAGGCGTTGAGAATTTTTAATGAAAAAATTAAAAATGATACAAGAATAGAAAAAATATTTTTACCTTTTAGAGATGGGCTTTTTTTGATGAGGAAAATAAAAGAGTAATTTTTTTTCTACTATGTATAGACAGGATTTCAGGATTTTCAGGATATTTTTATCAATTTGATAAATTATAAATATTGAAAAGTATTTTTAAGACTTCAAATTTATAATAAATTTACTTCAAAAAATAGGTGTTTTTTTTGGTTTATTTCATAAAAAAGTTATAAATTTGCAAAAAAAATAATAAATTTACACATTGGAACGCTTCAAAATATTACTTTCTGCATCGCCTTGGTGGATAATCATAGCCGTTTTAGTAGGCTTTTTCTATGCCTATTCTTTATATTATAAGTCAAATTTTATAAAACCTATTCAATATTATGGATTAGCTGCTTTGCGTTTCACAGTGGTTACAATTATTTGTTTGTTGTTGTTGCTCAACCCTTATTGGCGACAAATTACGAATAAAGAAGAAAAACCTGTAGTTGTAATTGCAGTCGATAATTCACAATCAGTGAGTATGACTACGGACACTTTGGCTTTGAATGATTATTATAAAAAACTGGAAAGTTTAAGTAAAGAATTAGAAAAACAAGATGTAGAAACGGAGTGGTATAATTTTTCTCAAAATTCGTTTCAAATGCCAAAATTAGATTGGAATGTACCAAGTACTGACCTGCATAAATTATTGACACAAGTTCAAAATAATTATGAAAATCGAAATATTGATAAAGTTATTTTGCTTTCTGATGGCATTATCAATCAAGGTGCTTCTCCCCTTTTCAATACTTGGCGGTTTCCGATTTTGAGTGTAGGATTAGGTGATACAACTGCTAAAAAAGATTTGAAAATTCAGTCTATTTTAGCCAATAAAGTTGCTTATTTGGGTAATGAATTTCCTATTAGTGCAGAAATTGAAAATATTGGTTTTCCTAATCGTACTATCAATGTAACTTTGAGTGAAAATGGTAATGTTATCAATCAAAAAACAATCAACTTTAATCAAGATAACGACATCAAACAAGTGAGTTTTTATGCACAAGCGAAACAAAAAGGCATTAGAAACTATACAATTTCGATACAAAATTTAGACAATGAATTTACCTATCAAAATAATGTGCGTGATGTATATGTGGAGGTAATTGATGGAAAAGAAAAAATATTAATTGTGGCAGCTGTGCCTCATCCTGATATCAAAGCGTTGCGTGCCGCATTAGAAAAAAATGAAAATTATGATGTTGATATATTTATTCCTACTATTCATCAGCGTAAACAAGAGAAATATGATTTGGTTGTATTTCACCAAATTCCTAATATTAATGGTGTAGGCAATGATATTTTAAATAGTTTTCCTGATGCTGCCAAATGGTTTTTGATAGGTGGACAATCTGACCTTAATCAACTCAATAAAATAAATAAATCTATTAAAATTTTGGGACGATATGGACGTACAGACCAAATTACACCCGTTTATAATCGTAGTTTTGCAAGATTTGGATTGGATAATACCAAAATGGGTAAAATAGACAAATTACCACCTGTAACTGTTCCTTTTGGAGATTATGCGTTGGCAAATGGTATTGATGTAGTACTTTTTCAGAAAATTGGTAATACAGCGACTACTAAACCTCTTTTGATTTTAGATGGTAATAATTCGCCAAGAAGCGCGATTTTGACTGCGGAAGGCATTTGGCAATGGCGTTTGGAAGAATTTGCATTAGAAAACAGTCATGAAAGTTTTGATGATTTGATAAGTAAAACAGCACAATTTTTATCTACAAAAGAGGATAAAAGAAAGTTGAGGGTGTATCCCATTAACAATGAATTTTATGATTATGAAAAGGTTATTTTTGAATCTGAAATTTATAATGATTTGTATGAAAGAATATTTGACCAAAAAATAAACCTTACACTCACAGATGCAGAAGGAAAAACACGTACTTATAATTTCACATCTGCTGAAGGAAATACGAGATTTGAAATCTCAGGCTTGCCAAAAGGTGTCTATAATTATAATGCTACTGCACAAATTAGAGGAAAGAGCGAACAATCTACAGGGCAATTTACAGTAAAATCTTTGCAATTAGAAGCATTAACGACTACTGCCGACCATAATTTATTGAAACAATTAGCACAAAAAACAAACGGGAAATTTTATTTGCCGTTTCAATTAGAAAATCTCAAAAAAGATGTATTGAGCAATAGAAAACCTAATTTATTACATTCATCTGAGGAAATTTCTGAAATGATTAACTTAATGTGGCTTTTCTTTTTCCTTCTTTTATTATTGACAATAGAATGGGGAGTAAGAAAATATCAAGGAAGTTATTAACGAATTAAAAACTAAAAAAAAACTAAATTTTTATTATAATTATGAAAAGAAAATTAATTTTAGTAGCGTTATTTTTTAATGCCTTACTATCTCTATTGGCACAAAATAACAATTATAGCATTCATTCGCTAAGAAATTCGGTGTCGGCGTTCTTATTAGAAAATGCTGATGCGATTATCAGAAATGAAGAAACGCAGTTTATCATTCAGGACAAAGGGCAAGGTATTATAAAAGTCAAATATGTTTGTACTATTTTAAATAAAGACGGAGATGATGAAGGTGTGATTACGTTATCACAAGGAAAGTTAGAAAAAATCCAATCTTTAGAAGGAAAATTATATGATGCAGACGGAAATTTAGTTGCTAAACTTAAAAAAAGTGATATTGAAAATGTAGGTTATCAAGCATCTTATGAGGTAAATGATAATAAGACAAGAGTTGCTAAATTTTCTTATGCAAAATATCCTTATACTGTTGCTTTTGAATATGAGTTATTGCATAAAAATATGATGTTTTATCCAACATTCAAACCACAAGGTAATTCAAAATTGGCAGTAGAAAGTGCTTCGCTAGAAATTATTGCACCAAAAAATCTACCTGTGAGATACAAAGAAAATAATATGCCTCAAAAAGTGAGAATAATGTCAGAGAATAATAAAACTTCATATTTTTGGAAAGTAGAAAATATTAATGTACCTAAAAAGGAAAGTTTTAGTATGCCTTGGTACACCAAAACGCCTCACGTTTTGACTGCCCCAACAGAATTTGAAGTAGAAGGATATGAAGGAAAATTATCTACTTGGAAAGATTTTGGTTATTTTAACAATGTTCTAAACAAAGATAGAGATGTTTTACCAGAACAAATTCAAAAATATATTCAAAAAATGGTTGCCAATGAAACTGATGAATATACAAAAGTTAAAAAAATCTATGAGTATATGCAATCAAAAACAAGATATGTGAGCATACAATTAGGTATAGGTGGATGGCAAACTTTGCCCGCTGAATTTGTGGATAATAAAGGATATGGTGATTGTAAGGCATTAAGTAATTATACAAAAAGTTTGTTAAAAACAGTAGGTATCAATTCTCATTATACTTTGATAAGAGCAGGTGAAAATAGAATGTCTATTGATAAAGACTTTGTTTCTTCTCAATTCAATCATGTAATATTATGTGTGCCAACCAAAAAAGATACAATTTGGTTGGAGTGTACAAGCCAAAGGCAGCCTTTTAATTTTTTGGGAAGCTTTACTGATGATAGACATGCACTTTTAATAACAGAAGATGGTGGTAAATTGGTCAAAACACCTAATTATACTCAAAAAGAGAATATTCAAACTACATCAGCCAAAATAAAAATAAAAGAAGAAGGAGAGGCAGAAGTGAGTATGAATATCAGTCGCAGAGGATTACAAACTGAAAACAATGGTATAGACCATGTTTTTCATCAGTCAGAAGAAATCCAAAAAAAATGGTTATATGAAAATCTTGAATTATCAGATTTTGAATTGATAAATTTTAGTATAAAGGAAGCAAAAGACGAAAATAAAATGCCAATTATCAATCAAAGTGCTAATTTAAAAATAAAAAAATTGGTTGCAAAAACAGGTAAAAGATTGTTTTTAACACCTAATTTGATGAATAAGAGGCAATCAAACATAGAAAAACAAGAAGGACGTATTACTGATATTTATATTGATAAATATGAATACACTGATATTGATACACTACAATATGAAATTCCTGAGGTTTATTATGTTGAAGGAGTAGCACAAGAACATCATTTTACATCTGTTTTTGGAGAGTATGAAACAAAACTAAAAATTGAAAAAGGTAAATTGACGTATATTCGTAAACTATCGATGAAAAAAGGAACTTATCCCAAAGAAAAATACAAGGAATTGATTGAGTTTTATAATAATATTTACAAAGCAGATAATGCAAAAATCGTATTTGTAAAAAGTACTTAGTATTCATTTTTATTTGTTTATTCCTTATCAATTTATAAATTTTTAAAAAAAATTAAAAAATTATGTTATCATTACCTAAAAAACTATTATTTATTTTTTGTTGTCAGCTTTTTATTTTTAATTGTCTTGTATTGGCACAAAATCCACCTATGAAAATTGGTGATGTAGATGAAAAAGATGTTATCATGAAAATATATGAGCCTGACAAAGAAGCAGAAGCAGTTGTGCTTTGTGATTATGGTAATTTTTATTATAATCTAAGAGGTATGGGTGATTCTCAGTATTTTGTAACTATTCTTGAAATGAGGAGAAGAATAAAAATCCTTAAAAAAGAAGGTCTTGCACGTGCTAATATTGTTTTAAATTATCGGGCTGATAAAATAGAAGAAATTAGTTCTATAAAAGCTTTTTGTTATAATTATGAAAATGGAAAAGTTCAAAAAATAAAATTAGAAAAAAGTGCTATTTTTGAAAAAAAAATCAATAGTGATTTTTATGAAGTCAAATTTACAATTCCTAATGTAAAAGAAGGGAGTGTGATAGAATATAGTTATGAAAAAACATCAAAATATGAGGGTTATATTCCAACATGGTATTTTCAAGAAAATATTCCTGTGGTTTGGAGTGAATTTAGAACGAGCATTCCTCAATATTATGATTTTGTAAAAATTTATAATGCTACTAAATTTGATATTAAAACTGTTTCACAAGAGAATAGTAATATTGGTGAAATAAAATATATAAATGAAAACTCTCGTTGGGTACAAAAAAATTTACGTGCTTTCAAAAATGAAGCATTTATCGCTTCTGTTAGTGATCATTTGGTCAAAATAGAATTTCAATTAGCAGGTACACAATTTCCTAATTCACCTTACAAGCCTCATCTGTTATCTTGGGAAGGTTTGATTGATAAGTTATTAGAACACGAAAATCATGGGAAGTACTTAGACCATCGTAGAACTGTGAGAGAAAAAGTAGCAACGCTTATCCAATCACTGACTACCGAAAAAGAAAAGATGACTGCTATTTATGAATATGTAAAAACAAATTTCAAGAATAATGAAGTTGATATGATTTATACAGACCTAAGTTTTAAAGATGTTTGGAATAAGAAAATAGGAGGTAGTGCTGAAATTAACTTACTTTTAGTTACAATGTTGAGAGAAGCGGGACTACAAGCAAATCCATTGTTATTGAGTACAAGACAACACGGAAAAATCAATATGGGCTATCCAATCTTATCTAAATTCAATTACAATTTGTGTTATGTAGAGATAGACAATAAAAAAGAAAATTTTTTGTTAGATGCTACCGATCCAATGCTTTCATTAGGTATGGTTTCTTTTGAGGCTTTGAATGGTGTAGGACTTATTATTGAAAAATCAAAACAGCCTCAATGGATTGCTATTCAAAAAATGAAAGCAGCCAAATCATCAAGTATTACGCTAATTGATGCTAACATTGATGCCGAAGGAAAAGTGGAAGGAAAAACAAAGGGAAGATTTACAGGTTATATCGCTTTAGGAAGAAGAGCAACACATAAAAAAAACCAAAAAGAAAATAAAGATGACAAAAATCAACGTATTTTCAATAATATGGACGAATTTAATAAGCCATTAGAAGAAACTAGCGTTTTTCAAACAAAAGAACATTGTCAGGTCAATGGCGATGTATTGTATCTAACGCCTATGTTGGAACACAAAATGAAAGAAAATGTATTCAAACAAGAAGATAGAATGTATCCTGTTGATTTTTCGGTGGCTATAGAGGAAGCATATTACATTAATTATACTATTCCTGATGGTTATAAAGTTGATGAATTACCTAAACCTTTTCGTGTGAAATGGCATGATGAGTCTGTTAAATATGAATTCATCATAGAGCAAAAAGAGAATAAAATTAAAATTGTAAACAAATTTTATGTCAATAAAGCTATTTTTGAACCAGAGGAATATGCTGATTTAAGAAAGTTTTTTGCTTCTATTGTAGCCAAACACGAAGAGGTAATTGTTATTAAGAAAAAATAAACACTTCTGTATTTTCATCAAAAACATCTTATTTTTTCAAAAATAAGATGTTTTTGTTTTTAGATGGTAATATAATATTGATTTTATTTGTTTTTGATGAATTTTTAACACAGAATAAAGTAATAAAAAAAACTATTACAACACTTATCGGTTATGTTTTTAACTTTTTTATTTTAAAAATTCAAGTCAATGAAAAAACTATTCTTATTTTTATCTTTATTATTTTTATCTTTTTCTTTATTTGCCCAAAAAATCAACATCAAAGGAAACATCAAGGACTCAGCACAAGTTGTTATTCCGATTGCAACCGTGATGTTATTAAGTCCAGTAGATTCGAGTTTGGTGCAATATACTCCTACTGATGATAATGGTGCATTTGAATTGAGAAATGTGCCATCTGCTCAATATATCCTAAAAATTACTTGTATTGGTTATAAAAATTACATTCAAAATCTCAATGTTACTTATAGCCTTAATCTTGGTACAATACAATTAAAAGATGAAATTTTGAAAGAAGTGGTAATTGTGGGCGAAAAAAATCCCATTACTATCAAAAAGGATACTATCGAATTCAATGCAGGTTCTTTTAAAACAAGACCTAACGCATCAGTAGAAGAATTGCTCAAAAAATTGCCGGGCGTAGAGGTTGATAGAGAAGGAAATATCAAAGCACAAGGACAAGATGTACAGAGAATATTAGTCAATGGAAAAGAATTTTTTGGTAGTGACCCAAAAACTGCCACCAAAAATTTACCTGCTGATGTAATAGAAAAAATACAAATTATGGATAGAAAATCTGACCAATCTACCTTTACAGGTGTTGATGATGGACAGAAAATGAGAACTATCAATCTTGAAACCAAAAATAAAGATAAAAAAATGTCTTTTGGAAAAATAATGGGTGGAATAGGTAATGATAATAGATTTGAATCAAAAGGAAATTATAATGTTTTTGACAAAAATAATCAACTTTCTTTTATCGGAATGGGCAACAATGTCAATCAATCAGGTTTTTCTTTTAGTGATTATATGGATTTTTCGGGACAAGGACAAGGAATGGGTGGCGGCGGAATGGCAGGTGCATTTGGAGGTGGCGGCGGCGGACGCGGTATGATGGGCGGTGGACGAGCAAGTGCAGGCGCAATGGGTATGAATCTTAACTTTGGAGCAAATGCTAACGGTGGTAATTTTGGAGTTTTACAAAATATTGCAGGTGGGATTAACCTCAATAAACAAATTTCATCAAAAATAGAACTGAATGGAAGTTATTTTTTGAGTAGTGTCAATAATTTGATTGATAAAACTCAAAATCGTGAAACTTTTTTACCAAGTTCATCTTTTATTGCTTCTCAAAATGATAATCAACGCAATATTAATTATAATCACCGATTGAATATGACTATTGATTATAAAATTGATTCTCTTAAATCACTTAAATTTACGGGAAATGTAGGTTATAATCAAGGAGAAAATACATTGAATAGCAATGCAGTTACACTCAATAATTTAGATATTTTACAAAATAATAACGAAAGAAACACACTCAACAATAGCGAAGGATTAAATTTTAATCTTGGTCTTTTATATCGTCAAAGATTTTTGAAAAAAGGACGTACTTTTTCTACCAATTTGACTGCGACAGGCAATAATCAAAATCAAAACGGTAATCTCAACACAATTAACCGCTTTTTTGTGCCTTCTAATTTTAATCTTGCTTTTATTCAAGCAAATTCACAAATCAATTATGGCAATGGTTATGGCATTAGAAGTACTTATACAGAACCATTGACACAAAAAATACTACTCGAAGTCAATCATCAATTGCAACGCAACGAAAACGAATCTTCAAGGAATGTTTTTGATGTCAATGGTGATGTTCGTACTATCAATAGCAATCTTACGAATGCTTTTGATAATATTTTTCAGTTCAATAGAATAGGAACAAATATCAGGTTTACAGAAAAAAAATATAACTTTTCAGTGGGAGCAAGTGGACAATTTTCTACATTAGAAGGTAATTTTTCGAATGGCACTTCGGTTAGTCGTAATTTTAATAATGTTCTTCCTAATGCAAGGTTCAATTATAGTTTTTCGGCAAGCAAATCTTTGAATTTTAATTATGATACTGACATTCGTGAGCCGTCTATACAACAATTACAACCTGTTTTGAATAATACAGACCCTTTGAATATCTCTACAGGAAATTCGAATTTAAGACCTGAGTACAATCACAGAGTAAACCTTAATTTTTATAGATTCAATGTAGTGAGTTTCACTAATTTATTCACAGGTATTAACGCAAGTTATACTGAAAATGCGATAACAACTTCACAAACAATCACCGAAAATTTTGTCCGTACTTCACAACCTGTCAATACAAGAGGAAGTTGGAACTTGGTCAATTATGTAAACTATGGTTTTAGAATTGATAAAAAAAATAGGTTTAATATTGGTACAAATATAACATTGAACCAAAGCATTAATTTATTGAATAATCAAGAAAGTAACATCAATCAACAAAATTTAGGTGGAAATTTAAGGTATGATTTGACATTAGATGATAAATTTGACTTGACATTGAGAGGAGATTGGAGTAATCAACAAACAAGATATGATTTTAATGCTAATCAAAATCAAACCTTTTTTAACGAAACTTACACCCTACAAAGTAACTTAAATCTTGGTACAAAAGCGTGGATAAGTACAGATATGAATTATATTATTTATAGAAGTTTGACAAGTAATTTTTATCAAGAATTACCTTTGTGGACGGCATCAATTTCTGCTTTTGTATTGAAAGGAAATAAAGGAGAACTCAAATTTTCAGCAGTAAATATCTTAGACCGCAATTTAGGAATCACTCAAAATGCAGGTGTTAACTATATTCAACAAGAACGAATTGCGTCTTTAGGAAGGTATTTTATGGTAAGTTTTACTTATTCATTATCAAAAATCACAAAGCCAACCGAAAGAAAAGGTATGCAAAGAATGATGATAAGATAGATAATATTTTTTTAGAATATAACTAAATTGCTTATAAAAATATTTTTTGTAAGCAATTTATTGTTTTATTTTGATGAGTGAAGTAATGTTTTTTTTGCTTCTTCTAATGAATTTGTAATTTGAAAAATAGCTTTTAATTTAGTGATAATCAATAGTTGATTGACTGATTCAGAAGGGTTTATCAAAATCATTTCGCCATCATTGTTTCGAAATAAAGTCAATATTCTTATCAAAGAATTAAGACCATTGCTATTCAAAAAATGTACTTTTGAAATATCGACTGCACATAATTGATAGCCATCTTCTATTTCATTTTCTAATGCTGAAAAAAGAGCAAGATGATGCGTATCTGCGATAAGATTTTCGTGAAAAGACAAAAGAAGAATATTTTGATGGTGTTCGATTTTATACATTTTATTTTTTGTTTTACTAATAATTCCTTTATTTTTTGCAAATATAAATGAAAAATAAACGAATATTTATGTTTTTATGTTATTTTTTTTGAGATTATTTGGTTCTTCTAACATTTATACGGATAAAATTTTAGAAAAGTAAAAAATCCGTTCAAATCCGTAAAATCCGCGTTATCCGCGTGCCTCCTGCTATAAA
>RDZP01000025.1 GCA_004294005.1 Cytophagia bacterium | reverse complement strand
CATTACCGCCTGTTTCCATAGCTTTGTAAGCCAGGTCTAGGTTGCGAAAAGTATCCGTATCAGGCTTTTCAAAAGTGAGTGTAGGGTATTTTAAAAATGAGAACTTTTCAAAATCTGCTTTTCTATCTGAAAGCACCAAAATACTCACTTCGTTTTGTGTTACTTTTTCTAATGCTTCTTTATAAATTCGTTCTAAAGCCAGTTCAAAACCTTTTAATCCGTCTTTTTTATCAAAAGTAATGTCTATTGTATCTACTTTTAGATTTAATTCAGTAGGTAATTGATATAAATTTTGCATTTCGTTCAAAGTCAAAAGCGGACTTTTGAGTTCTATTGCCAAAGGCATAGGTGCAAACTCTTTTTTGGCAAAAATACTTGGTCTTTTTCCCAAATAAACAGACAAATCAATGACTACTTTTTCTCTCAAATAATCCAAAGGAGGATTGGTTACTTGAGCAAAATTATGATAAAAATAATCAAAAAAACTACGTGGTTCTTCTGAAAAAATAGCCAAACGTGCTGTATCTCCCATTGAGCCAACAGGCTCTTTGCCTTCCTTTGCTATCGGAATTAAAATTTTCTGAATCTCCTCTTGTGTATAATTGAAAAGATATTTTTTTAATTCATAATCTAAAAATCTATTTTCTGAACTCGAAATGTTAGATTTTTGAGTAGGTAGTTGATACAATCTATCATCAAAATAAGCATTGATGTTTTGTGGAGAAAGACTTGGGTCTTTAAAACTGATTTTACCTGTTTTGAGATGGACAGTTACGCTGCTTCCTGCGTCTAATTTTCCTTTTTGGAGTATATCTTCATCATTGATTTCGAAACTTCCTGCTTCTGAACTCAAAAAAAAGTATTCCTTTGTTTTTATCCACCTACAAGGTCTAAAACCATTTCTATCCAATCTTGCTCCTATATTTTGTCCATCAGAAAAAGCAACCAAAGCAGGACCGTCCCAAGGCTCCATTGCACGCCCCCAAAACTTATAAAATGAGTTTTGAATATGTGCAGGTGGCATCATAATCGCCAAAGCCTCCGCCAAAGTAGGAATACTGCTTCTAAAACGCAAAGCCTCTACAATTTCATTGAGTGTACCCGAATCAGAAATTCCCTTTGATGTCAAAAGTTCTTCATCAGGAATTCCCATTAATTTTTCTCTTGCCGTTGCCCAGCTTCTATTGCCTGAAATGGTATTGATTTCGCCGTTGTGTCCTACCAATCTAAAAGGTTGTGCTTTGTCCCAAGTGGTGGTTGTATTGGTGCTAAACCTTCTATGAAAAAGAGCAAAAGTTGTTTTATACAAAGGATTTATCAAATCGAGATAGAAAGATGACAAAGCGTCTGCTCTCGTCAGTGCTTTATAAACAATCGTATTAGCAGACAGAGAAGGAAGAAAAAAATCAAAAATATCGTATTTTCTCAACTGTGTCAAAGCACTTTGTTTTGCCTGATAAAGCAGTGTATCAAAAGATTCATCTGTGCGACAAAAAGAAGGTCTTTGAATAATGACTTGTAAAATAGTGGGTAAACTCAAAAGTGCATCTTGCCCTAAAACAGATTTATCAACGGGTACATCTCTATATTCCAATACTTTCAAACCATAAAACTCCAAAGAACGCTCAAATATTTCAGTTGAAATTCGTTTTTTTGTTAAATCCGTACTAAAAAACAAAGTAGCTACTGCTATTTTTCCTTTTTCATAACCCAATAATTCAAAAGGAATATCAGTCATAATTCCTGCACCATCACCTGTAATAAGGTCTGCACTGTATGCGCCTCTATGTTCTACACAACACAAAGATTTCAAAGCATATTCTAAAATAAAATGATTGGCTTTCCCTTCTAAACTTGCCACAAATCCAACGCCACAAGCCGATTTTTCAGTAATATTTTTACGCATTTATTGTACTATTTTAATATTTTATTTGATTATTTTGTGAAATAATTGAGTGCAAACGTTGTCATAAACCTTATTATATTCTGATTTATAACATAATAACGAGCAAAATTATAATAAATAATTATAAAAACAAATTTTTATATCTTTTTAGATGAAAATACTTTTTTTTCAAAAAAAAAGTATTTTTTAAAGAATTTTATTTTTATTTTATATTTTTGTTGATATATTGAGATGTTAATCAAAATCTAAAACTGATATTTTAAGAGTCAATTAAAATAAAAAGCAATATTTATACAACTATTATAAGATAAAATATAATAAAAACAAGATATTTTATATAGTTTTATGAAAATAATTTTAAAGAAACGCTTTTGTGAAATAGTTTACACTTTTAAAACTTTTTACTTCTATTTGGTAATACACAAAGTAGGAATTATAGATGATAAATAAAAAAAATATTTATATATTTTGGCACAATCTTTTGATATATATATATTTTAGTTTAATTTTGTCAAAAATACTACTTTTCTAACTTATATTCATTCATTCAAAGTAAAATATTATGATGTTGTTGATAAAAAAAATATTATTTATCTTCTTGATTTTCAATTTATTCACTTGTTTTTTATATGCACAAAAAAAACAAAATCGTTATATTGTTGTGATAGACCCTGGACACGGCGGCACTGACCCTGGCAAGCCAAAAGGAAAAGCAAATTTAATGCACGAAAAAGACCTCAACCTCGAAATTTCTTTTAAAATTGGGAAATATATAGAACAAAATTTGCCTAATGTTGATGTTTATTATACTCGAAGCACTGATAAATTCGTTTCTTTGCAAGACAGAGTCGAATTAGCTAACACAAAAAAAGCAGATTTATTGATTAGCGTACATTGTAATTCAAATAAAAATAGTGCTATCAACGGTGTAGAAGCACACATTTATAATTTGTCGATGCCTGCAAGTAAAAAAATCGCTAATTTATGTGTAGAAGAACTGCAAAAAGGTGCAAAAAGAAAATCAAGAGGGGTGATAGATGCAAAAATGAGAGGTAGAAATTTATACGTTACACAATATACAAATATGCCTTCTGTTTTAGTCGAATTTGGTTATATGAGTAATCAAAACGAAGAAAAATATTTAAACAATGACGAAAATCAAAATATTTTGGCTTCTGCTATTTATCGTGCTGTCAAAAAATATTTTCAAAATATTATCCCTTCCGAAAATCGTGCAAAATATTATCGTGTTCAATTATTAGCCACTAATAAATTACTTTCTAATGAAGCAAAAGTATTCGAAGATTTAGAAATAAAAGTTGATATTTATGAAAATAACGAAAATGCAAAAGCAAAATATAAATATATGGTAGGACGCGAATATGATTTAGAAAGGGCAGAGGCATTAGCCAAAAAAGTAGCACAATTAGGTTTTAAAAATGCTTTTGTTGTAAAAATAGAAGATGAATAAACACTAATAAGATTAACATAATCAATATTTTAACAAAACATAAAACTAACTAATCCTTTCAATTAGTATGATTTTTGAATATTTTTTACGAAAAATTTGCTAAAAAAATAATTTTAGTTTAATTTTACAAAGTAAAAAATGACTATTTAAACATAAAAAATTACTCACATTCAATTATATGAATCAAAATATTAAAAAACTTACTGAAATTAGCCAAAAAGATGAAAAAATTATTTTGGGTTTGATGTCTGGAACTTCTTTAGATGGGCTTGATATGGCACTTTGTAAAGTAAATGGTTTTGGGCTCAATACAAAGGTAGAAGTATTAAAATACACTACTTACCCTTATTCTGAATCTTTACAACACAAAATTAGAGAAGTTTTTGCCAAAGATGCAGTGAAAATGCAACAAGTTTGTTTGTTACATTCACGTATCGCTAACGTACACGCAAGAATGATTATGTCCACTTTGGAAGAATGGGGCGTTTCGCCACTTGATATTGATTTGATGGCAAGTCATGGACAAACCATTTATCACGCTCCAAAAAGATTACATCTTAAACCACACTTTACTAACTCTACGCTTCAATTAGGTGATGCCGACCATCTTGCCTACAAAACAGGCATTATAACCATAAGTGATTTTAGACAAAAACATATCGCAGCAGGCGGAGAAGGTGCGCCACTTGCAGTCTATGGCGATTATTTGTTATTTAGCAGTGATGATGAGAACAGAGTCTTATTGAATATCGGTGGAATTGCTAATTTTACTTATTTACCCGCAGGTTTCAAAGCCAACGAGGTTTTTTCAACAGATACAGGGGCAGGAAATACTTTGATTGATACCATTATAAGACAATTTATGCCACCAAAACAATATGATGAAGGTGGTAAAATTGCAAGTGAGTGTGTTGTGAATGAAGTGCTTTTACAAACACTCAAAAAACATCCTTTTTTCTTACAATCAGCCCCAAAAACAACAGGACAAGAATTATTTAATCTCAATTTTGTTCAATCAGCACAAGCAAGTTCAAATACATTGGATTTATCAGTAGGCGATGTAATTGCAACCTTGACAAGATTTACGGCTGAGACTATTGCTGAAACCATTGCTAACGTGATGCCTGTTGGTACTCAATGTAATATTTATGTAAGTGGGGGTGGAGCAAAAAATTTAACTTTAATGAATTGGCTCAAAGATTTAATGCCACATTATCATTTACATAGATTTGAGGAATTGGGTTATTCAGGTGATGCCAAAGAAGCGATATTATTTGCGGTATTGGCAAACGAAACTTTGTCTAATGAACCACTTAATTTAGGGCGGGGAGATTTGAAAATACCAGCAGTTTCTTTTGGAAAAATATCTTTCCCTATTTAATTTTTAGTCAAAAAAATAAGATTAGATAAAACTGAGTGTTTGAAAAAATAAAGTAATTTTGGGCGATTACGGGCTATCGTGCAAGCACAGAGCCAAAAAAGAGAGAAAAACTCGCAAAGCCTCGTTTTTCTCTCTTTTTGTCTCTGCAATACTGCTTCTATCCCTATCGCAAAATACAAAAAAATTCTATAAAAAATGCTCATAGTTATAAAACCAAAAAAATAATATTTAATGTAAAGGCAATAAAAAAGCAATAATTGTATGAATACTAATAACAAAAAAATTGTGATATTGGGTGGTGGAGAAAGTGGCATTGGTGCAGCATTGTTAGCAAAAGCAAAAGGATTTGAGGTATTTGTATCTGATAAAAATCCACTAAGCCCTAAATATGAACAAGTTTTAACAGACGAAAATATTTTATATGAGGAAGGCGAACATACAGAAGAATTGATATTAGCAGCTGCTGAAATCATCAAAAGTCCTGGTATTCCTTCTAATGCTGCTATCGTTCTAAAAGCGAAAGAAGCAAAAATTCCTATCATTTCTGAAATAGAATTTGCATCAAGATATACAAAAGCAAAAATAATTGCCATCACAGGAAGCAATGGAAAAACAACTACTACTTTATTGACTTATCATTTACTCAAATCAGCAGGTTTGAATGTAGGTTTGGCAGGAAATGTGGGTGAAAGTTGGGCAAAACAATTAGTCAAAGATGAACATGATTATTGGGTATTGGAAGTAAGCAGTTTTCAATTAGACGATTGTTATCAATTTACGCCTGATATAGCAATTATTCTTAATGTTACACCTGACCATTTGGATAGATATGAAAATAATTTTCAGTTCTATGTAGATTCAAAGTTTAAACTTGTTCAAAACATCAAAAAAGAAAATTTTTTTATCTATCAAAAAGATAATCCTGCCATTGCACAAGAATTGAAAAAAAGAATTATTGGTGGACAACATTTTCCAATTTCTCTTTCAGAAGTCCTTGATAATGGTGCTTATTTGAAAGGACAATTTTTGGATTTTTATGATAAGAAACAAAAAATAAGTTTCTCGATGCAAACCAATGAAATCCATTTGAAAGGCAAACATAATATGGTCAATGTAATGGCAAGTATTCAAGTTTGTTTGCGTTTGGGTGTTGCTGAAACCGCTTTAAAAGAATATTTCCAAAGTTTTCATGGTGTTGAGCATAGATTAGAAGAAGTAGAAACAATAGATGGTGTGCGTTTTATTAATGATTCAAAAGCAACCAATGTTGATTCTGTTTATTATGCTTTGGATAGTTTTGAAGAAAAAGTAATTTGGATTGCAGGCGGAATTGATAAAGGGAATGACTATAATAAAATCAAAGATTTAGTCAATAAAAAAGTAAAAGCATTGGTTTGTTTGGGAAAAGATAATTCAAAATTAGTTGATTTTTTTAGAGATTCTGTACATATTATTTACCAAACACAAGATATTAGAGATGCTACTGAGCAAGCATTTGAATTGTCTAAAAATGGAGAGGTTGTATTGCTTTCACCTGCCTGTGCAAGTTTTGATTTGTTTGCCAATTATGAAGAAAGAGGTAAAGAATTCAAAAAGGCTGTGCAAAAAATTCATAAAATTAGTGCTATGAAAGGCAAAGGAGGATAATTTGAATGAAATTTATTTTTTTTATAGTTGGATTCTTTTTTTTACTGTGTTTCCAAAATATTGTTGCACAACCGAAATCAGCGAAAGAATTGTACCAAAAAGGTGAATTTGAATTTCACTTGGGTAGTTTTGTGGAAGCAAACGATTATTATGAGCAAGCACTCAAAATCTATCCGAAATATGTAGAAGCGCTTTTTGCACAATCGAAAATATTATTTTGGCAAAAAAAATATGAAAAATCATCACAAATTTTAGAAGAAATTATCAAAATCGCACCTAACAATGCTGAAAGTTATGCATATATAGGTGTGATAGCTTATTATCAAAAAAATTATGATAAAGCAATAGATTTTTTAAACAGGGCAATTCATCTCCAACCTGATTTATCTATTACTTACCATTATAGAGCAGAATCTTATTTTGAACAAGGCTTAAATTCATTGGCTTTAGAAGATTACTCAAAAGCAATAACATTAGAACCAAAAACACCTGAATTATATTTTGGAAAAGGCAGAATGTTGATGTTGTTAGAAAAATGGCAAGAAGCTGAAAAAAACTTTTCAAAAGCAATAGAGTTAGAACCACGAAAAATAGATTATTATAGATTCCGTTTCGAAGTTAATTTTATGCTCAAAAATTGTCAAGCAATGTTGAATGATTTGTATATCTTAGAAAAAAAATTCAAACAAGATATTGAAATTTCTTATCTAATTATTTGGATAGATTGCGAAATACAACAAAAAAATACACAAAAAGCAATAGAATTATTAGATAAATGTATTTCATTAGACGAAAAAAATATTTCTTTTTATATTAAAAGAGCTAACTTATTTGAAACTTTACAACAATACCAAAATGCTATCAATGACCTTACAAAAGTAATCCTTATAGAAGAAAATAATACGATTTTGTACCAAAAATTAGCCAATTTGTATTGGCAAATCAATGACAAAGAAACTGCACTCAAATATTATCAATCCATTGTATTGATAGATGAAAATCAACCTGCAATCCAATACAAATGCGGTGAAATATTATTGAGTTTGGATAAAAAAAAAGAAGCAAAAAAATATTTTTTACAAGCATTGTATAAAAACTACCCACTCAACTTATTTTCTGAAAACGCGAAAAAAATCATTAAAAAAGAAATAAAAAGAGAAACTAAAAAACAAAGTAAAAACTAAAAAGTATATTTTTCTGTCAATAATTATCATCTTACGGAAAAGATTGCAAATAAAAATATATTTTTTTTTCTCTTAATTTGTATATTTTAAACTTTTTCCATACATTTGTAGTTAATAAGGTAAGAGTATATAAAAATATTTAATTTTTTTTGATAATATACTCAGCTTGCATACTATTTTTATTTAAAAAACATTCTTAATTATCAATTTGATATGGCAGAAGCATATATTTTTGACACGGTTCGCACACCACGTGGTCGTGGCAAATCAGACGGTAGTTTGCACGAAGTGCAACCCGTAACATTACTTTCAATTTTGTTAAAAGCGTTGAAAGAACGCAACCATTTAGATACTTCTTTGGTTGATGATGTCATTTTAGGTTGTGTTTCACCTGTAATGGAACAAGGTGCAAACATTGCCCGCACTGCAGTTTTAGAATCAGGTTTTTCTCAAACAGTTGGTGGCGTGCAAATGAATCGTTTTTGTGCTTCTGGTTTGGAGGCAATTAATACCGCAGCAGCACACGTGATAGCAGGACAATATGATTTTGTGGTTGCAGGTGGTGTAGAATCTATGTCAAGAATTCCAATGGGTTCTGATGGTGGTGCTATGTTTACAAGCCCTGATATTATCGCTAGGCATAAAATTGTTCCACAAGGTATTTCTGCTGATTTAATCGCAACGGTAAATAGTTATTCTCGTCAAGAGGCTGATGCTTTTGCTGTGGAATCACACCGTAGAGCTGTAGAAGCACAAAAAGCAGGTAAATTTGATAAATCAATCATACCCGTTTTAGATATTTTAGGTAATCTTATTTTGGGACATGATGAAGGAGTAAGAGAAGGAACATCAGTCGAAAGTTTGGCAAAATTAATGGCTTCTTTTGAAATGATGGGCTTAATGGGTGGTTTGGACGCATTGGCATTACAAAAATATCCTACCTTATCAAAAATTAGCCACATTCATCACGCAGGTAATTCTTCTCAAATCGTTGATGGAGCAGGTCTGGTATTGATTGGCTCAAAAGAAGCAGGACAAAAAGCAGGTTTAAAACCACGTGCTAAAATTCATTCTTACGCAGTGGTAGGTTCAGAACCAACCATTATGCTTACTGCACCTGCACCTTCTACACATAAATTATTGAAAAGAAATGGTATGAAAATCTCAGACATTGACTTGTTTGAGGTAAATGAAGCATTTGCAGTTGTACCAATGTTGTATATGCAAGAAACGGGTGCAACTCCTGATAAAGTGAATGTAAATGGCGGCTCGATTGCATTAGGACATCCTTTGGGTGCAACGGGAGCAATCATTTTAGGCACTTTATTAGATGAATTAGAAAGGCAAGACAAAAATTTAGGTTTGGCAACGCTTTGTATTGGTGGTGGAATGGGTGTTTCTACAATTATTGAAAGAGTGTAATTGACAAACAATAAATTAGTTACTTAAAAAACTTTTCATAGAAAAAATATTTTTTGTGAAAAGTTTTTTTTTATTGAAGGGTCTTGTTACCTACTGTTTGAATCAATTTATAACTTACTTTTTTTATTCATATATAGGTTTTATGTTATTATTTCAATATCCTTGTCTTCTTTTTTGTCATTTGTTTAAATTACTTAATAAATTTTACTATTATGTATATTTTTAAATACAAATAATCATTTCAATCAACTTTCATTCCTTACATTTTTTTTGTTTTTTGTTTTTTATGATTTTTTTTCTATCTTTGCAACAGAAAAATACATTTATTTGATTTTTTTATTAAACTAAATTTTTGATGTTTTATTTTCATTCTTTTTTATTTACATTAGTCCACAAAGTGAAATTTTTATTGGTTGTATTTTTTTTATTGGTTCATCATTTGGCAGCCCAATCTAATTATAAAATTCCATTACAAAGAGGAAAAGAATTATTAGAAAAAGGTGATTTTAAAAATGCAGTCATTGAATTTGAAATTTCTTATGAAATGGAACAATTCACAGAAACATTGGTATTGAAAGCAACAGCAAAAAGATTGAATAATGACCTAAAAGGTGCTTTGGAGGATTATGATAAATTGATTGAATTAGAAAAAAATAATGCAATTTTTTATAATAATAGAGGAAATTTAAAAGATGAATTATTAGAAGCAAGTCAAGCATTGTTAGATTATAATCAGGCAATCACACTCAAACCTGACTACAAAAATGCGTATTACAATCGTGCTATTGTTTACTATCATTTGGAAGAATGGCAAAACTCAAAAGATGACTTTTTAAAAGTACTGACCTTAGAACCGAATGACAAAGAAGCATTTTTTGGATTAGGACTTGTCAATATCAAATTAAATCAAAAAGAAGAAGGCTGCAAAGCACTCAAAAAGGCGCAAGATTTAGGCGTAGAAGACGCAAAAATAGAATTAGAAAAAAATAAATGCCAATAAAATTTATTCCACCAAAAAACGATATGAAATACTTATTTTTTTTAATTATGATGTTATGGACAGCATACAGAGCCTATTTGCTTTGGCAAAAACTCAAAAATAATGCTTTCTTTCAATCAAATAATGATAAAAATTCAACCATAGATTACGAAGATGTCATTGATGTATCCTCTAAAAAACGAAAATAAAAATGAAAATAATAACAATATTGCTATTATTTATACTGATTATAGCCTGTCAATCCAAAAAAACAACTACAGAAAAAACAGTTGTTACTAACAATGAAATAATCAAAATAGTCAATAATTCACCAAAAAAAAATTGGAAATATCCACAAAAAGATTCTGCACAATATCTATTTTATTTGAATAAAAGATATTTTGCAAAAGATTTAGAAAAAATTAAAAAGAAAGAACTTAGTAATCTCAACACAACTTTAAAAGCAAAATATAAAATTGATTTTAAAACCTATTCTTATCAAAAATATTTTAATATTGCTTATAGATGTACTGATGCACAACGCAATCATTTAGAATATGTTTCTTATTTATTTTTTAAAGATACTTATCAAAAATATTTTAGATATGAACCAAAAAATCCTTTTCAAATCGTTTATTTTGCTACCAAACAAGAATATACAAAATACACAGGTTCGAGTGCTTATGGATTTTATCAACCTTCTTCCAAAACTTTATATACCTATACAGGCTCAGGTGAAGGCACACTTTGGCACGAACTTGTACACGCTTTTGTAGATACCAATATCGAACACGATATTCAGCAATGGTTTAGTGAAGGCTTGGCTTCTTTTTATGAAATGGGTGGTGTCCATCAAAATAAATTTTTAGAAGGTTATACAAATTGGCGACAACCTCTTTTGATAAAAATGTTAGCAAGAAAAGATTATCTGCCTTTAGAAGTCTTTTTGCAAGAAGATGAAATGTCAGAAGATGATGCGTATGCAAAAGCACGATTTTTATTTTGTTATTTATGGATAAACAACAAAATGATTCCTTTTGTGAATACTTATTTATACGACCTTTCAGCAAAGTATAAAGGAAAAACATTGGCAAAAAAAACAATCGAACTTTTGGAAAAATTACTAAAAAAATCTTTGGAAGAAATAGAAAAAGAATATGAAGTCTTAGCAAAAAAACTACCACCTTATCAAAAATTAACGACCAAATGATTTTTTTTATCAACAAAAAATTATTTCTTTTTTGCTAATTCTAATAACTTTTTTCTAAGTACTTCTGTTTGTTGTTTAAGAATTTCTATCTGTTCACGTGTAGAAAGTTCTTTTGTAATTTCAATTGATTTGTGCATAAGATTTATATTTTTTTAATTGTAGATAATAATTTACTTTGCAAATTTCATTCTTTTTTTAAAAATATTAAATAATAAAGGTAAACAAATAGATAACATCTTGAAAAAATAAAAAAAATCACAAATTATGGCAAATATAGAACAAGAAATCTACCAAAAAATTCCTTTTTCAAATGAAAGAGAAAAATTAATTGTTAATTTAATGTTTACGGCACATTGGTTAGAAACTCAAGAGAGAGAATTTCTTAAAAAATATTCGATAACGCTTCCACAATACAATATTTTACGTATTTTGAGAGGTCAGAGTCCTAATTGTATTTCTGTGGTTGATATTAAAAAAAGAATGATAGATGGAAGCCCTGATGTTTCGAGGCTCGTAGAAAGACTGCGAAAACAAGATTATGTTTCAAGATTTGAAAGTGAAGTAGATAAACGTTTGGTTGATGTTAAAATCACAGAAAAAGGATTGATTCTACTACAAGAAATTCAAAAAGAGCGAGAAAAAAATCAACCTGTTTTTAGTCATATCGATGAAAATGAACTTAAAAATATGAATTTTTATTTAGATAAATTAAGAACAAAACCATAAAGATTTCTGATATTTTTCTTTTTTTAGTGCAAGCGTGGACGCTTGCACCATTTATTATCTTGTGTAAGCGTCCATGCTTGCACCATTTATTATCTTGTGTAAGCGTCCATGCTTGCACATAAATAGACGCATTATTTTTATGTTTTTTAGAAAGGTAAATCATCACCATTTTCAGCGGGAGTCATCTCTGAAGGCAAAGGTTCACTCACTTGTTTTTGAGGATTTGTATTTGTAGATTGAGAAGCACTTTGCTGCCCCTCAGGTGCGCCACCCAAAAGTGTAATATTTTGTCCTTTTACTTCCAAAGCAAATCTTGTTTTGCCTTCTTTATCTAAATATTCTCTCGAAGATAATTTTCCATCTACATATACTTGACTTCCTTTTTTTAGAAATTTCATAGGAATATCAGCAATATTTCCCCAAAAAGATACACTGAACCATTCTGTTTTTTCGATTAATTTTCCTTCTCTATCTGTATATTTCTCACTAACAGCCAAAGAAAAAGTGGCAACCTTATTGCCTTGATATTCTCTCAACTCAGGGTCTCTACCTAAGTGTCCAATCAAACTGATTTTATTTAAACCCGCCATATTTTTAGTTTATTTTAAAAAAGTAATATATTTATGTTTATATATATAACATTTTTTCATTCTAAAAAGTTTATAAAAAATATATTTTTTTTGATAAAAAAAATTCACTATTTTTTAAACATCAATAAAGATTAACTAATTCTACTCCAAACACTTTCATTTTCTTTTTGAATACTTAAAAATACTTGAAATATTTTATTATCAGGTAATACTAAATTTTCATCTTTTTCCAAAATTTGTTGTGCCATATTTCTTGCTTCTTGTAAAATAATACCATCTTTTGCTAAATCTGCTATCATTAAATTGACTACACCACTTTGTTGTGTGCCTGCCATATCTCCTGGACCTCTTAACTCTAAATCTACCTCTGCAATTTCAAAACCATTTGTAGTTCGACACATTGTATCAATTCTTTTTCGTCCTTCTTTGCTTAGTTCAGGTTTTGTCATCAAAATACAATAAGATTGTTCGGCACCGCGTCCTACTCGTCCTCTTAATTGATGTAGTTGAGCCAGTCCAAATTTTTCTGCATTTTCTATAATCATTACACTTGCATTAGGTACATTTACGCCAACTTCAATGACCGTAGTTGCGACCATAATTTGCGTTTCATTTTTTTTGAAACGTTGCATTTCATATTCTTTTTCTTGTCCGCCCATTTGTCCATGCACAATACTAACGTGATATTCAGGGAATGCTCTGGAAACGCTTTCAAATCCGTCCATTACATTTTTATAAGATAATTTTTCAGATTCTTCTATCAAAGGATAAACCATATAAACTTGTCTTCCTTTTTCAATTTCTTCTTTCATAAATCCAAAAACCCTCAATCGATGTGCATCATATCTATAGGCTGTAACGATTGCTTTTCTGCCTGATGGCAATTCATCTATTACTGATACATCTAAATCACCATACAAAGTCATTGCTAATGTTCTTGGAATTGGTGTAGCGGTCATTACCAATATATGTGGATATAATTGTGTATTTTTTTCCCATAATTTTTTTCTTTGTGCTACTCCAAATCTATGTTGTTCATCAATAATACATAATCCCATATTTTCAAATTGTACTTTATCCTCAAAAATAGCATGCGTTCCTACCAATATTTTTAGGTTTCCGTTTATTAATCTTTCGTGCATAATGCGTCTATTGCGTTGTTTGGTGCTACCTGTAAGTAAATCAATGGTAATATTTAATTTATCTGCATATTCTTTTAAGGTTTGATAATGCTGTTCGGCTAAAATCTCGGTAGGAGCGACCATACAAGCTTGCGCATTGTTATCAATTGCAATCAACATACACAAAAAAGCCACCATCGTCTTTCCACTTCCTACATCACCTTGCAAAAGTCTATTCATTTGTTTTCCCGAAGTCATATCAGTATGAATTTCTTTCACAACTCTTTTTTGTGCGTTTGTGAGTTCGAATAGTAAATGTTTTTCATAAAAATTAGTTAATAATTTTAAACTATTGAATATATGTCCACTAAAAATCTGTTTTTGATTTCTATTTTGTTTTAATAGTTGAAGTTGAATATAAAATAATTCTTCAAATTTTAATCTTCTTTTTGCTTGATGCAAAGCATTGGCACTGATGGGATAGTGTAAATTTTTAAAAGCATCTTGACGAGAGATGAATCTATATTTTGTTAAAATTTCGTGGTTTAAATTCTCAGGAATTACAAAATTAGGTTGTTCCAAAAGTAGTTGAATACATTTAGCAATAAATTTTGTTCCCAAAAATTTTCTATTTAATTTTTCTGTTGATGGGTAAACAGGCTGTAAAAAACCTGTTTGTGTTTCTTTTGATACAAATAATTCTATTTCGGGATGTACCAACGAAAATTTATTATTAAAAAATTGAGGCACACCCAACACCAAATATTCCGTATCAGATTTTAAGTTTTTGAGTTGATAAGAAGCACCTTGAAACCAAAGCAACTCAATATAACCTGTTCCATCTGAAAAATAAGCCACTAATCGTGCTTTTTTATCTGAACCAATCATTTCAAGTTGTGTAATTTTACCTTTGAGTTGAACAAAAGGCATATCAGGCTCTAATTCGTTAATGGTATAAATTTTTGTTCGGTCTTCATGTCTAAAAGGAAAATGATACAATAAATCTTTAAAAGTAAAAATTTGTAGTTCTGTTCCTAAAATATCTGCTTTTTGTGTCCCAATTCCTTTTAAAAACTCTATTTTTGTATTCCAAAAGTTTGTCATTTTGAATTCTTTTTAAATATTTTTTTAGGATAATAACATTTTTTGAATCTTTTTAGTTTAATTTTGTAATAGAAAATTATATTTTTATCCAAATTACAATATTCTTTTAAATAATATATTTTTTAAGGCAGATTTTTGGTATTTACCTATGAATAGTTTAATTTTGTTCGATTTATGACTATTAGTTTCATATTCATAAAAAAATGAATTAGTGCTAAAAAAAAATTTCTAAAATGTGTTATTCAATTAGAATTAACAATTAATATCTTTAAATAAAATGGAACAAACTGAAATCGTTACAGAAATGCTATTTGAGGAAATTCCCTCATTAGATTTAGCAGATTTTATCAATGGTACAAAAGAAAAAAAGCAGGCTTTTGTAGAAGGAATTGGAAAGGCTTTTCATCAAATTGGCTTCGTGGCTATTAAAAATCACGGGCTTTCTGATGAATTATCAAAAAAATTGTATGCTATTTTTCAGCAATTTTTTGCACTTTCTGATGATATTAAACAAAAATATGATTTTTCAACGGGTGCAGGACAACGCGGCTACACAGGAAAAGGGAAAGAACACGCAAAAGGACGTAGCACAGGCGATTTGAAAGAATTTTATCATATTGGGCAAGAAGTGATTGACGGTGATGCTATCAAATCAGAGTATCCTGATAATGTATTTCCTGACGAATTACCTGATTTAAAAAATATTGGTTTAGAAGTTTATCAAACTTTAGAAAATGCAGGAAAAAATATTTTGCGTGCCATTGCCATTTATTTGGGTTTAGACGAAAATTATTTTGATAGTCGTGTGCATAATGGTAATAGTATTTTGAGAGCAATTCATTATTATCCTATCCTTGATATATCAAATATTGCTGATGATGCGGTGCGTGCAGCGGCACATGGTGATATTAATTTGATAACTTTATTAATGGGTGCGAGTGCTGAAGGGTTACAAATCCTTAGAAAAGACAATAAATGGATACCTGTAACAGCATTGCCTGACCAGATTATTGTTAATGTAGGTGATATGTTGGAAAGATTGACTAATAATCAACTAAAATCAACGATTCATAGAGTTGTCAATCCACCAAAAGAAAAAATGAATTTGCCAAGATATTCGATGCCTTTTTTTATGCACCCACGTTCAGAAATGGACTTAAATTGTTTAGAAAGTTGTATCACATCTGAAAATCCAAAACAATATTCTGATATTACTGCGGGTAATTTTTTGGAGGAGCGTTTGAGAGAAATTGGGCTGAAAAAATAATTTTTTTTAGATTATTATAACTTTTGCACTGCTATATAGTTTGAAAAATAGTAAAAGTAATAATATGAATCTGATATAAATGTGGATATTTGCATCTAAAAATTTTCCTCAAGGGTACACCCTTGGGGAAATTTAGAAAAAATAATAATAATTAAAATAAAAAAATATTGACAATAAATTGATTTAAAAACAAAAAATGATATTTTTTTCTTAATTTTTTTGATTTTATTGTATAATTATAAAAAAGTATGTAGATTTGTATCAAATTTGCATTGTAGCAATTATAAAAACTTAAACAATGACAAGCGACGAAAAAAAAGCCATCTTATTATTAAAATCGGTTATTTTTCATTATCACGGATTAGATAATGAAGAGAAAGAAATTTTAGACCGTACTGCCCAAGAATTTGATGCTTTAGAAGAATTGCAATGGGCAAATGAATTTATTGCAACTGATTATTATACTGCTTTCGAAAGAGCAAGAGATTATTTGAACTCAATTGTAGGACATTTTGATAAGGAAAAACGTTTAGAATATTTATCAATAGTCTGGGACGCAAACAATACAAAAGGATTTGTTACAGAAATGGAAGCAACAGCTATGTTAAAATTAGCAAAAGATTGGAGTGTACAGAAAGAATTATTGTTGGTAGTAAGAGAAAAACAAAAATAATTTCAAAAAAATATGAAAGATGAATATTGGGGCTTAATTTATATGACAATTGGCGCAATTATTATCTATTTAGGCTTACAAGCATACGCAACTCTTGCATTGATTGTGGGTGTTTTTACTTTTTTTAGAGGTTTTTTATTGAATGATGACTTAATTTCACAAATAAAAGGTATTTTCCAAAAAAAAAGCAGTACTAACAATATTGCTATTACACCAAAATTTGAGCTTACAGACGAACTTATCATCAAATTAGCCAATAGATTAAATGGAAAATTAACAGCAGACGAATTATCACAACAAACTTCTCTTTCTTTAGAAGAAGCAAAAAATCGTTTAGAAAAATTATTGAAAAATGGTAGATGTGAAATCAATTTAGACGAAATTAATCAACAAGGTAAAATTTTTTATTATTTTTAACCAGACTACTATACAATTTTTAGAAAGAATAGTTTTATGGTTTTTTTTAACTCTCCAAAAGTTTAAAACTTTTGGAGAGTTTGACAGATTGCATAAAAGTCTGATTTTTAACATTTTTCCATAAAAAAACTTGCTGTAAAAATTTTGTATATATTCGAAATTTTAAGAAAAATATGCATTTACACAACCAATTGCCCCTACTTGTATCCCACAAACAGTCCTTGTTGGTATAAGACTCGTTTGTTACAACATTCCCTTGTGGGACACAAGGGAATGTTGTAACAAATATTTCGTAATTACAAAATTTTTACAATCACTAAAAAAATAGTATAAATTGATGCTTTCAAATCAAGAAAAAAAAAGATATACAAGACATATCAATCTCAAAGAAATTGGAATAGAAGGACAAATAAAAATTTGTAATGCAAAAATTTTAGTGATTGGAGCAGGAGGCTTAGGTTGTCCTGCTTTACAATATCTAACGGCGGCAGGTATCGGAAAAATTGGTATTGTCGATTTTGATACAGTTGATATTTCAAATTTACAAAGACAAATTTTATTCAAAGAAGAAAATATTGGAGAAAACAAAGCGATAATTGCTGCTCAGTCGTTACAAAAAATGAATTCAATTACTGAATTTGAAATACTTAATAAAAAAATAACATTAGAAAATGCAGAAAATATTATTGAAAAATATGACATTGTTTTAGATTGTTCTGATAATTTCGAAACGCGTTATGTTATCAATGATATTTGTGTAAAATTAGATAAAATTTGGATATTTAGTGCGATTCAAGGCTTTGAGGGTCAATTAGCAACTTTGAATGTGTTATTAGAAAATGGAGAAAGAAGTTGTACTTATAGATGTATTTTTCCAAATATACCCAATAATAATGAAATAATGAGTTGTGTGGAAGGTGGGATTTTGGGTGTTACAGCAGGAATTTTAGGTACTTTACAGGCCTTAGAGGCTTTGAAAATAATTTTATCAATAGGAGAAGTCTTAGAAAATAGAATTTTATTATTAAATGTTTTAACTTTGCAACAGAAAATAATACATATTAAAAAAGTGTATCATAAAAATGAAAAAAAATCCCTTTAACAATAAAAAATAATAATAAAATGAAAGAAATAACTGTACGTGAACTCCATCAGATGCTCAAAAATGACGAGCCTATTCAATTGATAGATGTAAGAGAAGAATATGAGTACGAAATATGTCATCTCAAAAACACAACACTGATACCTGTTGCTGAAATTCCTGATAATATTGATAAAATACAAAAAGATAAAACGGTAGTAATTTATTGCCATCATGGTGTTAGAAGTGCTAATGTAATTAATTATCTTAAAAAAACACATCAATTTACAAATTTGTATAATTTAGCTGGTGGTATTCATGCTTGGGCGGTGCATATCGATATTACTATGAAAACTTATTAATAAAGGTTCTACTAAATTTTATACGATTTTTTCTACTGAGCAATTGTAGTACACACTTTTAGTGTGTCGACACACTAAAAGTGTGTACTACAGTTTTTACTTTCCGTATAAATCTTAGTAGAACCTTAATAAAATAATTAGGCAAGAAGTTTGTTTTTTGATATATAAAAAAAAAAAAGTAAAAAATACGTCTAAGAATTACTACATTTTAACGAAAAAATTTGTATAACAATAAGATTATCTTTACTTTTGTGTAAAATTTGTTTCTACTCATGTAAAAACACGTAATTCAACAATTAAAAAAATGCAACTTCATACTTTTTCTTTCTATATATTTTTATTTTTTACTTTTTTCTTCATAAAACTTGATATAATTGTAGCCCAAAATGCTGACAAAATCAAAAAATATGAAACGGAATTAACACAAAGTAATTTAAAAGATACGTCAAAATTACGTATTTTAGCTGAATTATGCTGGCTAAATCGTAATAATAATCCAGAAAAGAGTTTGAAATATGGTCGAGAAGCCATCAAAATAAGTGAAAATTATTCAAATTTAGACCATTCAAAGCTCTATACATTTGTAGGTGTTATTTATAGGAATTTAGGAAATTATGTAGTTGCTTTAGAGTATTTTATGCGTGCCAATGTAGAAGCCGAAAAATATTCTAATAAAAAACAATTAGGATTTGCTTATCAATCTATTGCTGATATATTATATAAACAAGGTCAATTAAACAAATCAGAAGAGTATGTTAGAAAAGCATTAGAAATTTTTAAGCAGTTAGAAGACAAAGAAGGTACTGCTTATACTTATCATACTTGGGGGAAAATTGCAGAAGCAAATGGAAAATATGAACAAGCTTTGCATTATCATTATCAAGCTTTGGAACTAAGACGTAACAATAATATTACTTCTGCAATAGCAAGTACAAAAAATCAAATCGGTATTTTGTATCAAAAAATCAAAAAATATGATAGGGCATTAGAATATATTAACGAAGCACAAGATATATTTATTAAAGAGAATAATTATAGTGGAATGGCAAGTAGTTATAATTCACTTTCAGAAATTTATTTTAGTAAAAAAGAATTGAAAACTGCGTTGGAATTTGCACAAAAAGCCGTCAATATTAGCCTAAAATCTAAATTAACTGACCTTATACAAAGGTCTTATCAAAATTTAGGAAATATCTATACTGAACAAAAAGAATATCAAAAAGGATTTGAAGCGCAAAAATACGCCTTAGCTTATAGAGATAGTCTCTTTAATAAAGAAAAACAGTGGCAATCTTTGGCTATGGATGATCAATTCCAACAAGATAAACAAAAATTAGAAATTACACAGCTCAAAAACAAAAACTCAAGACAATCTTTGTGGTTCTATTTCTCAACTATTGCTATTTTGTTATTCTCATTGATTGGAATCATTATTTTTGTGAATTTAAAACAAAAACAAAAATTGAATAGTAAAATAAATAATCAGTCAGAATCAATTATTCAACAAAATAAATTATTGGTTGAAATAAATGAAAAAGCCATTGCCACACAAGAAAGATTAGAAGAAAATATCAAAAGCCTTCAAAAAACACAAGAAAAAAATGATGAACTAAGATCTTTACAGAGAGCAATTTGGCACAATAGTGATTTTATGTTGATGACAATAGATAAGAAAGGAATTATTACTTCTTTTAACCCAACAGCTGAAAAAATGTTGGGTTATCCCGCAGAAGAATTAGTCAATAAAAAAACGACTTCTATATTCTTAGATACTGAACAAATCAAAGTATCTGATAATGATGATGAATGGACTTATCTTACTAAAAACGGTGAAACAATGCAAGTACTTGTAATGATAGATCCTGTCAAAAATAATAAAGAAGAAACAATAGGACATTTGATTATTGCTCAAAATATATCAGAAAGAAAAATATATGAAACAAAATTGAAGAAAATTGAAGAACAGTTTACTCAAATTCAAAGTATTGGCGAAGTTGGATTGTGGGAAATTAATTTTCCTGCTCAAAAAGTGAAATGGTCGGAACAAATGTTTACAATGTATGGATTGCCAACTGATTCAAACACACCAACAATAGATGAATACCTTAGAAAATATACACATAAAGATGATGTAATGTTACTTATTAAAACAATTGATGCTACGAAAACACAAAAAATTGCAGAGATTCAAATAAGAACACTTACTGCTAACCAAGAAGATGTTAGTTTTATCTTCAAGGCAACGGCTTTAGTGAGTAGATCAGGAAAATGGATTGGTGCAAAAGGAACAGCAATGCGTTTAGTAAGTGAAAAAGTAGAAACTTCTTCTTCATAATGTTTTCAAAATTAAATTAAAATAATAGAAAAATGAACAAAATAGATATTATCAATCAAGTTATTCAAGAAAGGCGTTCTACTTATCCTGCCCAATTTTCTGATATACCTGTAAAAAATGAAATTATTTTGCAAATGTTGCAAAATGCAAATACTGCCCCTAATCATGCCAAAACACAACCTTGGCGTTTTGTAGTTTTTACAGGAGAAGGACTAAAAAAATTGGCAGACTTCCAAAGTGAGTTTTACAAAAAAAATACCGCAGAAGATAAGTTTAATCAAAATACTTACGAAAAACTGCAAGAAAATCCATTAAAAGCTTCACACATTATTGCTATTGGAATGAAAAGACAAGAAACAGGAAAAATC
Source organism: Cytophagia bacterium (assembly GCA_004294005.1). GTDB lineage: Bacteria > Bacteroidota > Bacteroidia > Cytophagales > Microscillaceae > RDXZ01. The sequence goes on along the minus strand of RDZP01000025.1, from coordinate 7,147 downwards.
CCTGAAATTGAAGAAGTTGAAGCAGTTGCCTGTGCCGTTCAAAATATGTATTTAACTGCACAAGCTTATGAAATTGGAGCATATTGGGGAAGTGGTGGTGTTACATACAACGAAAAAGCAAAAGATTTCTTTGGTTTAGGTAATGATGATAAATTATTAGGCTTTTTTTATGTGGGAAATATTGCAAAAGAATCACCTATCAGTATTAAAAAACCACTTGAAGATGTGGTAAAATGGGTTACTGAATAATTTGTTGTAGCAATTCATTAGTCTATTCAAACAAATAGACTAAATGAATTGCTAAACTTTTCTTATTAGATAGTCAATGATTTAGACCTTCATTTCATTGCTGTTTTTTACAAAGGATCTACATCTATGACGATTTGCACCTGTCTATATTTTTTTTGAGTGATAACATCTTCAATTTTCTGGGCAATAAATTGTTTCACTGCCTTCAAATCTACATTATCTCTTTCAATTTTTATCAAAATATTAAATAAATATTTATTTCTTATTCTACCAATAAGCGGTGCTTCTGGACCTAAAATACGTGCTTTTCCCAATTTTTCGGTTAATAAATCAGCCAAAATTTGAGAAGTTTCAAGGCTCAAATTTCTATCTATATGTTTACTTGTCAAACGAATCAGTCGAGTAAAAGGCGGATAATAAAAATAGGCTCTGTCTTCAATTTCCATTGCATACAAAGCATCATAATCATTTCTAATTACTTTATGTAGCAAACTTTGTTCTGTATCATTGGTTTGAATTAATACAGTTCCTTTTTTTGCTTTTCTACCTGCACGCCCACTCACCTGCGTAAGTAATTGATAGGCTCCTTCGTGAGAGCGGAAATCAGGAAAATTTAACATTCTATCTGCATCAAAAATCCCTACCAAACTTACATTATCAAAATCTAAACCTTTACTTACCATCTGTGTCCCAACTAAAACATCAATTTGATGGTTCTCAAAGGCTTGAATAATTTGTGCATAAGCATTTTTGGTGCGTGTAGTATCAAAATCCATTCGTCCAATTTGTGCATCAGGAAAATGGATTTTTATTTCATCTTCTAATTTTTCTGTACCTGCTCCCACTGTTTGTATGCGTGTAGAACCACAAGCTGGACACTTTTTAGGAGGTGTTTGGGTATGTCCGCAATAATGACATTTGAGTTCGTGGTCGCCTAAATGGTAAGTTAAAGTAACATCACAATTAGTACATTTTGGAATATAAGCACACTCCAAACAAGTCATGTAAGGAGAATAACCTCTACGGTTTTGAAATAAAATAATTTGTTCCTTTTTGTCTAATTTTTCTTTCATCGTTGCCAAAAGAGAAGAAGTAAAAGAACCTTTCATTTGTTTGTTTTTTCTTTCTGCCTTCATATCTATTAACTGAATATCAGGCAAGGTTGCCTCACCAAAACGTTCTTTTAGCACAACTAAGCCAAATTTTCCTTGTTTTGCTTGATAAAAAGTTTCTAAAGAGGGTGTAGCAGAACCAAGCAAAACTTTACAATGTTGTAATTTTGCGATGACCAGAGCCATATCGCGTGCGTGATAACGCGGTGCGGGTTCGTGTTGTTTGTAAGAAGTTTCGTGTTCTTCATCAACGATAATCAATCCTAAATTATCAAAAGGGAGAAAAATACCAGAACGCACTGCAACCACAAAATTAAACCTTCCTGTAATGATACCTTGCCAAACTTCCACTCTTTCGTTGTCTGAAAATTTGGAATGATAAACGCCCATTTGGCTACCAAAAATTTTTTGCAAACGTGCCACCATTTGTGTTGTGATAGCAATTTCAGGCAATAAAAATAATACTTGTGAGCCTCCTGCCAATACCTTTTGTATTAAATCGATATAAATTTCTGTTTTTCCACTTCCTGTAATACCATTCAATAAAATAACATCTTGTTGTGTAAAAATGTCCATTATTTTTTCGGCGGCTTGTTTTTGAGCAGGGGAGAGTAGTAATTTTGATGATACTTTTGGTAAATATTCTGCAAACCTTGATATAATTACCTCAAACTGCTCGAATATTTCATTTCTAATAAGCGTTTGTAAAGCAGAATTATTAAAATCTTCATTTTTAGTAAAAAAATCTTTTTCGATACCTTTTTCATTTTCTGTCCAATCTCTCAAAACAGGAATTTGTCGGAGATAAGCCATGATAATATCGAGTTGTTTAGGCTGTTTTTCTAATTTTTTGGTAATTTTTTCAAGGTCTGATTTAGTAATATACCAACTACTCAACCTGATTTTTTTAAGAATTTTAGGCGTATATTTTTCTTTTATTTCTTCAAAAACCAATACAACTTCTTTTACAATCAAGCTTTGAATAATATGATAGACATTATCTGTTTCTAATATATCTGCTGCTTCATCATAAGTTAATTCTGATTTTTCTTGCAAATAAGCGATTAGTTTTGTTTCTTTTTCATTCAAATTCACTTTTAAAACATCACATTCAGGTCTGATTTGTATTTTTGAAAGACTTGATATTTTCAGCCCTGATGGCAAAGCAACCTGCAAAACATCGCCTACATTGCACATATAATAATCTGCCATCCATTGAAAAAGTGTAATTTGTGCAGGTTTTACCATTGGCATATCATCTAAAACCTCTAATATATATTTTGCTTGGTACTTTTCGGGTGCTTTTTCGTGTAATTTGGCTACTATTGCCGTCAAAATTTTTCGTTTTCCAAACTGTACAATTACCCGCACACCAATCTGCACTACTTCTTGTAATTCCACAGGCACACGATACGTGAAAAGTTGCGGAATAGGTACAGGCAACATCAAATCAGCAAAAATAACTTTATTCATAAACGTTTTGAAAATAGTATGCAAAAATAATGATAATTTTCTAACAAAAAAAACTTGATTGAAAATAATATTGTAGGAAATATTTATTCCACCAAAATCTCATTTTCAATCATTGAAATTTCTTCACTTGTCAAATCATACATTTTATAAATCAGTGTATCAATTTCTGCTTCGAGATTGGTAGTATTTTCATTTTTTTCTTTTTTGGCAATAATTTTATCTACTAAATCTATGATTTGTTTTTCTTGTTTTTTAGTTGGAATAGGAATTTGTAAAGGCGACAAAGCCTGTATGCTGATAATTAAATCACCTGTACCAGTTTTGGGTGCAAAACGATTGAGTTCATATTCTATCATTTTAGAATTGAGAATACCTATCAAATATTTCAAATGTTTTCCTGTGGCAATACAAGTGCTATCTAACGCATAAGTACCATTTTCATCATAACAAAAACGAAGTTTTGAACCAACTCTTTTCCATATAATTTTTGGTTTAGCAAAATCTTCATAATAACCACAGGCTCTCAATTCCCACCAATAATCGCCTTTGTCCTGTCTTTTTTCAGCATCTGTTTTGAATGGTAATAAATATTTTGCAATAGAAGGATAGCTTTTGCTCAACCAATTCCAAGCGGTATCAAGTGTCATACTACCATAATGTTGTATAGATTCATATCTATTTTTATTGTTTTTTTTTGGTAAATTACTTTTAATAGTATAACCTTTTGGAATAAGAATTAAGTAAGTATTTTGAAAATTGGTGTGATATTTTTCAGTTTCTCTGCCTCTAAATAATGGTTTTATGATTTTTTCAGCATTTTCATCTTCTAAAATCAACCTGTTTTTTGTATCTTCATTGATTAAAAATGCTTCATTTAAGCCTGTAAGCACACCTCTATTTATTTTTACTCCCCATTTTTTATCGGATAATGCAGTGCCATATTGATTGACTTTGGCATAAATTTTTAGTTGTTCGGCTGTTTCAAAAAGCCATTTTTCAGCACTTAAAGAAGTTTGTTCAAATTGTATGTTATTGAGTTTGATAAAGGGTGTTAATTTTTCTGTTTTTTCAGTGATATTACAATACAAAAATTTTTCGGCTAATTTTTCTTTTTTGCTTTGAATAATTGCTACTTTTACGGTCATTTTAGGGAAAACATTGATTTTATCAAAATCGATAATTTCTTGCAATAACAATTTTTTTACCAAATAATTACGTAGATTTTTACCATAACTTGCTCTAAAAAATTTATTAGAAACCACCAACGATAATATTCCTTGTGGCTTCAAAATATTATTCCCTAATTCAAAAAAATAAGTCAAAATATCCGCAGTGCTATCATAAAGCGTAAATTTTTTCTCCAAATGTGGTTTTAAATCTTTGATTTCCTCGTGTCGAATGTAAGGCGGATTTCCAATAATCAAATCAAAACCTTGAAATTCTCCCGAATCACTCAAAATTTCAGGAAATTCAAATCGCCATTCAAACGCTCTTATATAATCAACACCTTTTTTTTCTTTTTCTAATGCTTCACTGATTTGATTGATTTCTTTTTCTATTTCTTTGATTTTATCACGTTCTACACCATTTCCATCTCCATTTCCTGTTTTTTTATCAATGCCTTTATTAAATAAATCATCATTGGAACGCAAAAATAATTCTGCTGACAATTTTTGTAATTTTAAAATGCGAGGGTCAGAATATTTTGCAATTTCAGTTCTAAAATTAGTTTTAATATCATCAATAATTTGTTGCAAACCTCTTTTTACTTCTCTATTTTTTTCATTTTTATAATCATTTACAAAACCTCTATATGCTTTGATGTCATATTTTCCACTTTTCAAGGCTTTGCTTAAATCAGCATCTAATCCAAAACGACTTAGCAAACTATTGCCACATTTAATATTAATGTCGATATTAGGTAGAGTTTGCAATTTGGTACCATCGTAATAATAGGCACTTTTCAAAAGTTCAATCCAAAGACGCAAACGACAAATTTTAACTGAATTAGGATTAATATCTACACCAAAAAGACAATTTTCGATAAGATTTTGCTTCTCGTGAAAAATTGTTTTTTGTATTCGATTGCTTTCTTTACCTTTATAATTGTAAATAAATTTGTTATCTTCTTCATCTCTAATATCCAACTCATCATCTGAAACTTCAATAAAAATATCTCGCAAAGGTTTACCATTTTCGTCTATTAAAACTTTCAATTGACTTTTAATAGCAATAATTTCATTCAAAACTGAAACCAAAAAGTGTCCCGAACCAACCGAAGGGTCGCAAATTTTTAATGAATTGATAATTTCATTGGTTTTCTTTTTATCAAAATATTTACCTACTCCCTCGTAAATATCGTCAATAGCATTTATTTTTAGATATTCTAAGTTATTATTTTGGCAATATTCTTGAAATTTTTGGACTACAGCCAATCGAATACTTTGCCTACACATATACATCGTGATGTAGGAAGGCGTAAAAACTGAACCATCTTTGTAGCCATTTATTTTCTCAAAAACTTTTCCTAAAACAGACGCAGTAATAATCGTTTTAGATTCTTCTTGTATATCTTCCTTGCTTTCACTCGAAAAATTATACGCATCTAAAAATCTAAAAAAATACTCTAAAGTAGGCAAAGTATTGATTTTCAATTTATTATCTTTCAAAATACTTGTATCAAACAAAGGCAATTTTGCAGTATTATCTAAAACATTTACTTTGATAGTATTATTTTCTAAATCTGTAAATTCGAAAAGTGAACTATTCAAATAAGGTACTTTTTGATATTTTGCTTGGAGTATTTCCTCTCTGTTATCTACTTCAACCGCCAAAACCTTATGAAAAAGTTTAAAAAGTTCGCCAAAACTATCAATCATTTTGATATTCAAAAATTGATAATCTTCTTTTTCTTTTGTATGATAAGTAATGAGTTGTCCTTCTAATAATTTGAGAAACAAAACTCGATTTATCCAAGTTATCGAAAGTTCTAAGGCAATTTCAAAAATTTGTTCCTCTTTATTTTTACCATACACCGACAAATCAGGTATTCTCTGCAAAAGGTCTTCTGTCAAAATAGAATCTATGACCATTTCAAGGACTGACGCAGGATTTCGATTTTTTCTTTTTCTGATGATGATAGGTTTTCCGTCTTTTTCTATTTCTTCTACGCCTATTATGTGCAAAAGTTCGAAATAAAAGCCTTCATTCAAAGAATTACTATCATTTTCTGAATGTATTTTTAATAAATATTGAGGCGAAAAAATTTTATACAAAGCAATTAATTCTTTCTCATTTTCTTTGTTTTCACTGCGTACTATTTCATCATATTGTCTTATATCAAAATAAATACAAGGAATTTCAACATCTATTTTATCGATAATTTTTTCGAGTTCTTGATAAAAAAATGGATTATTTTTGTGGTCGTTTGTTTTAGTTTGATAAAGATTTTTGATTTGTGTATTATTATAAATATATTTGTCAAAATCATTCGCGTCAATAATGTACCATTTATAAATATTAGTAATGATAAGTTGTTTGAGTTGAAAATTATTACCTTTATAACGTTCATCTAAATAATACAATATCAATTCATGGAAAGCTTTTTTATTTGGATTTTCAGCCGTTATCATTTCATTGGTATTGCTTGGGCGTTTTGCTTCGATGATAACACCTACTTCACTATCAGTTGTTTTATCAAGGTGAATCACTAAATCTTTTTTATCTTTTGTGTTGATAGCATAATTATCTTTATAATAAGTATCTCTCAAAAAATCACGAAGATTATTTTTTAAATGTTCCTCTGTTTCATCTATCGGTTGTTTATCAATAATATTTATTTTGTCGAGTAAAGTTATAAGATTAGTTTTAAAAATATCTATTTCTGCTCTTACAACGGGCTGTCCTATTAATATTTTGAGTATTGTTTTGGGAGTTTGTGTTATGAATCGAATCATCTGAGGTCTGTTTTTTTTTGACAATTACTTTTTAGCTTCAAATTTACAAATTATATTTGAGGTTTCAAAAAAATGTTTATTATTTAAAAAAAATACTTTCAAAAAATAAGAATATATTGCTATGATAATTGCAAAAGTCTTTAAAATACTTCGTAGAGAGGTATAAATACCGTTACTCTATAAATAATTTATCTGTTTTTTTATGTAAAAAAGGTAGGTATTTATGTGAAATTTTCGTAGTTTATATAAAAAAATACAGGTTCTACTAAATTTTGTACGATTTTTTCTATTGAGCAATTGTAGTACACACTTTTAGTGTGTCGACACACTAAAAGTGTGTACTACAATTTTTATTTT
>RDZP01000024.1 GCA_004294005.1 Cytophagia bacterium | reverse complement strand
GCACAGAGCCAAAAAAGAGAGAAAAAACTCGCAAAGCCTCGTTTTTCTCTCTTTTTGTCTCTGCAAGTCTGCTTCTATCCACTATCGCAAAATACAAAAGCAAGTAAAATTTTATACTCATAGAAAATATTTTTTTACTAAATGACTAAAAAAATATTTAATTGTATTAGTTTTGCAAATAGAATCCTGTCTTAGTTGAATTTTACTATTTATTATGAAAAAATATTGCTGTATTGTTGTTGTTTTCTTTTTTTCTTTTCAACATTTGTATGCACAATGCAATCCAAAAATTGATAGCTTATTAACCGTTTACTCCAAACACGTCAAAGATAGTGCTATTCGTAAAGAAATGCAAGTATTAAATGAGTTATCAAGAGAATACATACACATTGGACAAAAAAACGAAGCACTGGATTATGGTGAACAAGCATTGGCATTGTCCGAAAAAATGAAAGACAATCGTCAAATCATTTATGCACTCCGAAATATAGGTTTAGTACAATATAAAATTGACCCACAAAAATTTGATAATACAGTCAATTTATTCAAAAGAGCCATAAATCTATCCGAAAAATCAGCAGAAAGAATAGATTATGCCAATGTTTGTGCTGATTATGCCAAATTTTATTATGATATTAAATACGTAAAAGAAGCCTATTTAGATTCTGCAAGCAAATATTATAACATCACTTATGTTATTTTTAAAGAATTGAACAGAAAAAATAGGTTAGCAGCCACCGCAGAGGCATTAGCAGAAGTATATTTTGAAAAAGGTGACCAAGACAAAGCCTTAGAATATTCAGATAAATCATTGGAGGCGTTAGATGTAGCGAGTTTTAGCAAAGCAAGCATTATCAAACGTTCATTGGACGCAAAAATTTCGGCTGATGCAGGTTTTAGGTACGTGAGTATTTTTGCATTGATTTTAATGGTTGTTTTTATCATTGTTTTGATACGTTCTTTTTTGAATGCAAAAACACATTCTCAAAAATTACAAGAACAAAAAGACGAGTTATCAAAAACAAACAGAGAAATTGAAATTCAAAAAACTGAATTAGAAGAAAAAAATACTCGAATCAAAAGAGCCTTTCAAGAATTAGAAGATAAAACCAAAAAAATTGAAGCACAAAATCGCGAAATTGAAATCCAAAAAGAAGAGTTAGAAATCAAAGGTAGCGAATTATTAGAAAAAAATGAAGAACTTTTGCAACAACAAGAGGAAATCAAAACACAAAGAGATAATTTAGGAATTAAAACACAAGAGTTAGAAAAATCTTATGAAACCATTACAATTTTGAGTAAAATTGGACAAAGCATTACATCTTCTTTAAAATTAGAAGAAGTTTTTGTAAATTTGTATCATTATATAAAAGAATTGATGCCCGCTGATGCTATTGCAGTAGCAGAGTATGAAGTAGAAGAAAATCATTTAGCATACAAATTTGTGTTGGAAGGGAAAAATAAAATCAATTATGCACCACTTTCTCTTAAAAATCAAAAACATCCTGCGATTTGGTGTATCAAAAATAGCATTCCAATTACGATTCAAAGCCAACAAGATTTAGTGTCAAGATATGAATTTACGGAAGAAACTTGGAATCCTGCATTTCAATCGGGAATATATATGCCTTTATTGAGTGCAGAAAAAATAATTGGTGTTTTTGGAATTTTTAGTAAAGATAAATATGCTTATAGTTCACAACATTTGGAAATGATAAAAACATTGACCGCTTATACTACAATCGCCCTCAAAAATGCTCAAACATACGAAATTCTAAATGCTGCACAACAACAACTTATTGAAGCCGAAAAAATGGCAGCATTAGGAAATCTGGTCGCAGGTGTTGCACACGAAATCAATACACCTGTAGGAATATGTATAACGGCTGCTTCAAGACTGGATAGCAAAACCAAAGAATTTAATAATTTGATGGAAAACGGACAAATGAAAAAGAAAGATTTGACTGATTTTATCACTACTTCACAAGAAGGAATGAAAATTTTATTAACGAATTTGCAAAGAGCCGCTGATTTGGTGCAAGGATTTAAAAGAGTAGCAGTAGAACAATCTATAGAGACAAAAAGAAGTTTTGAACTCAAACAATATATTCAAGAAACGATTATGTCTTTGCGTCCCGAACTCAAAAACAAACCTTATCAAATACAATTAGATTTAGAAGAAATACAAATCAATAGTTTTGCAGGTGGATTTTCACAAATTTTAACCAATTTAATTATGAATTCTATCATTCATGGTTTCAAAGACAGAGAAAATGGATTGATAAAAATAGAAACAAGACAAAATAAAAAATCAGTATTTTTGACTTATACTGATGACGGAAATGGTATGAGTCCTGAGGTGCAAGCCAAAATTTATGAACCTTTTTTTACGACCAATAGAGAAAATGGCGGAAGTGGTTTAGGTATGAATATCGTTTATAATTTGGCAGTCCAAAAATTAGGAGGAAAATTAAGTTTGGAAAGTGCAGAAAATAAAGGTGTTCGTTTTGTTTTTGAAATTCCTTTGGGTATTTAATTTTTTATTTTGATGAAGTCAAAGAAATTATTGATTAACTTTGTAATCGCTTCATCTTTATTGCTATTTTGTCTTAGTTTTTAAAACAATTCTATTAAAAATTTAATTTAATTATAGCTAATAGAACATAATAAAAATGTAAAAAGGAATTAAAAAAAATCCGTTTTAATCTGTAAAATCTGTGTTATCCGCGTGCTTTTTTACAAACATAAAACTATATCTTAAAATTGTTTAATTGCTTATCAATCTCTTAAAAATTTTCATTATTCTTAGTAATAAAAATAAATCTGTATTGCATATAAATTAAAAAAAATGAAAAAATCGTTATATTTCAAAGAAGAACACGAACTTTTTAGACAATCTTTACAAGATTTTTTTAAAAAAGAAATTTTACCTCATACCAATCAATGGGAAGAAAATAGACAAATTCCAAAAAATATTTGGGAAAAAATGGGAGAAATGGGCTATTTAGGCATTTATCACGAAGAAAAATATGGTGGATTAGACCTTGATTTTTGGTACACTGTTGTTTTTTTAGAGGAATTAGCCAAAACAAATGCAGGCTTTAGTGGCAATATCAGTGTCCACATGTATATGGCAACTAATCATATTGCAAAAGCAGGCAATGAAGCACTCAAACAAAAATATTTACCTGATGCCATTGCAGGCAAAAAAATAGCGGCTTTGGCAATATCTGAACCTAACGCTGGTTCTGATGTAGCGGCTTTACGCACAAATGCAAGACGTGAAGGCGATAATTTTATTATCAATGGACAAAAATTGTGGATAACTAATGGTACTTATTGTGATTTTTATTGTACTGCTGTCAAAACTGAAAAAGGTTTAAGCCTTATTGTCATTGATGCAGAAAGCGAGGGCGTAAGTCGAAGAAAGTTAAATAAAATGGGTTTGCATAGTTCTGATACAGCAGAAGTTTTTTTTGATAATGTAAAAGTACCTGTAAGTAATTTGGTGGGTGAAGAAGGAAAAGGTTTTGCCTATATTATGGATAGTTTTCAGTTAGAAAGATTAACAATTGGCATTGGTTTGATAGGTGGAAACGAATGGATTTTAGCAGAAACCTTAGAATACATGGCTCAAAGAGAAACTTTTGGAAGAGCAATCAACAAATACCAAGTTTTGCGTCATAATATTGCACAATTAGCAGCAGAAATTGAACAAAATAAACAATTTATTTATCATACTTGTTGGTTACTTTCGCAAGGCGAATATGTAGTAAAAGAATGTTCGATGATAAAATTATTATCAACAGAATTAAACAAAAAAGTAATCGATGAATGTTTGCAAATGTTTGGCGGTTATGGTTATTCAGAAGATTTTGTTGTATGTCAGGCATACAGAGATACGCGTGTAGGGACGATTGCGGGTGGGACTTCTCAAATTATGCGTGAAATTATTGCAAAAATGGTCGTTGATAACACAGTCTATCAAAAAGCCTACTCTGAAACTGATACTATTACTGAAAAACCAATTAAAATAGCCAAAGAAATTATTTTATCTTTGCCTGAAAGATTCAAGCCTGAAAAAGCCTTAGATTATCAAACCATTATTCATTATGATATTGCGGGAGTGAACGGAGGAAAATATACAATCAAAATTCAAGATGGTGTTTGTGAAGTAAAAGACAACCACGAAGGACAAGCAAAATGTGTGATAACAGTCGAGGATAGTATTTATGAAGGTTTAGAATTAGGAAAGATAAATCCACAAGAAGCATTGATAAATGGTAAAATTAATATCAGTGATTTGGGAGAGATGATGAAATTTACAAAGGTTTTTAAAAGACTTTAATCAATAAAAAAACCGTCCTTACTTAAATGTTTGGACGGTTTTTTCTTGTTTTCTATAACAAATATAATGGTATTTTTATTGACTATTTCTAAAAAAAAAGAACAAATATTGAATGGTTTGTTAGAATACTTTTGAAGCTTCGAGAACTCTATCTTATATTATCAGGTTAAATTATTGTTGATATTTTTTAGCATAGCAATTTTTTATAGTTGGATTAGGCATTTTGGGAATAATCATTAAGGTTTTACCATTAAACTTAAAGCGAGTTTCTATCAGAGTTTCCATTTTTAGCCCTAAATCTCTTTTGTATATTTCATTTTTTGAAACAAAAAACAACTTAATCTCTTCATAATTAATATAAAGGATTTCTTTAAATTTCTCTTTTATAAAATCAAATAATGTTGTTTCAAATTTTTCTTTGATATTTTCAAATTCAAAGGCACTTGAACTTTTAATATTTTTTAATTCTACTAAAGTCATACCATAACCACCATCGATGCACTTTTTTACAATCAAACAATCTATGGAAGCAGGTCTATGTTCTATATTGAGTGAGTTATAAAACTTATCAACTTTGATGATTGCGTAAGAATCAAAAGGAATCTGCTCGTCAAAAGTTACACAAATTTCATTTTCACAACAAGTATCTTCCACATATTGAGATAAAATCTCGTGCTTTTTAATTCTTTCAATTATCATTTTCCTCTAAATAGTTTAATCTTTCCATATAAAGTTTTTCTGAAACATCTTGAAAATTATAGTCATTAACCCCTTCTTCAGTTACTACCATTTCAGTATCAACTCTTGTTCCTTCTTGAGTTTTAATCAGATGATATACCATCACTTTATTTTTGTCAATTTCTTTTTTTATGAGAAGATTATTCAATTTATTAAACATATAATTACTATGTGAAGTAATAAAAATTTTAAGATTGAGGGCAGATAATTTAGCAAAAATATTAAGAAGTTCGACTTGCATTTCAGGGTGTAAATGTGCCTCTGGCTCCTCAATAAAAAGAATATCATAATTTTGATTTTTCTTTTTATTGTCATTATTTATATTCTCAAAATGAGCAAAAAAATTATTTGCTTTATTTGATGAATATTTATTATTTAAAATGTGCCTCATATATAAAACCAAAGGAGATAATTCTGCAACCATTGATGAAGCTTCAGAAAGATTTAATTCAAGTTCAATTCCTTCAGGTTTATATAAAATTTTTTTTGTTTTTTCGTTATATTCAATATTGCCTTTCAATATATTGTTTTGAATAAGTCTAATAATATCTTCAAACTCTTTGTTAATATTATTTTTATCAATCGTGGATAAGTCGATAAAATAATCAGCAAGTGGCTCTGAAAGTGAAGGAAGTTCTATGCTTTTATTTTGCATAAAAAAGCGATTTTGTGTGAGCTCTGCTATAATAGGAGTAAAAGCATTCAAAGCTTGATAAAGTCCAGAACGGCTCGCAGGCAAATAATAAATATCACGAATATTAAAATTTAATTTTTGAAATATTTGATTTAATTTTCTCATCATATTGAAACTAAACCCAGCACAAAATTCAGATTCACTGCGTTCAGCAAATTCTTTGCGTTCGTTGATATACAAAGAATATTTTGTTGATTTAGTTGATTTTTGAATGATTTGTACTTTTTCAATATTACCAATATAGTTCAAATCGAGCTTGCCTTCATCATCAGAAAAAATCACTAATTTTTCATTTTCAGAAATGTGAATGATTATTTCATAATTTTTAGTTGAATATCTGTTTTTTAAATTTTTCAAAGACGAGAAAGTATTTTCTAAAGAATTTTCTAAGCCTTTTAAAATTATTTCTTTTAGTTTATTATTGATGATATTTAAAAAATCATCTGTAAAATTGATAGGTTCATTGACTTTTATATTTTTTATTTTTGAGGCAATCATTTTTTCGTACTCATTTTTATCAGAAATTTTAAGATAAAAATGAATATTCAATATATGATTATTTGTTAATAGGCTCTTAATATTCTTAATCAAACAATAAAGACAATAAGTGGCATAAGATTTTCCAATAGCATTTTTTCCATAAATAAGATGTAAATCTTTATTCAGGTCAAATTTTAAGTTATCAATAGGTCCAAAATTTTTTATTTCAATTTCCATTTTTATTTTTTATTAGTGTATTCTAATGCAATGTCCAAGCCTGATTTTAAGTCTATAAAATAAAATTGTCAAAATTGTAAAGAAAACCATGCTTGCGTCATTGTATTTGACATAATTTTTTAAATTTCAATTATTTGAAAAGTGATAACCTTTCACATCAATATATTTTTTATTTTAAACAAGATAGATACATTTTCTTATTAAAACAAAAATATTCACAAAACTAAATAAGACTAAACGTTAGAAACGGAAATTTTTATTTTTACTTTTTATAGTTAAAGTTTCGGAAAGTACCTCCCAAACACAAGTTTTAAAACGTCTATAAAAATCAAATTTTGCATCTCCATTTATGTAAGTTTGTTTTAGTGTCTCAATATGAGGGTGTCTTTCCCCATTCATAACTTCATCAATTTTTCTAAAAGCCTCATAAATTTGAATTTCATTAATCATCTCTACTATTTTTTCAATGGTTTCTTTTACAGAAGAATACATACTTCTTTCTGTTAGTGGTTCAAAGTCTTTGACCACGATAGAAGATAATGATAGAGTCAATCTATTTGTTGTTACTCTAATTTTTCTACTAAATACTTTTACATAAGGTACTTTATCATTTTCACTATTGTCTAAAAATACTGATACACAAAAATACAAACAACTTTCTTCTTTTATTAGAGGTTTTACGCTAAATATCCATTCAGAGGCTTTTTCTTTTACTAAACGTTGAATTTGAGGACAAAGCCATTTTATTTCAAATTCATTATCTACATCATAAACATCTACTTTTAATTTAGAACTAACCAAAAGATTTTCTGTTTTACTATAGGCAAAGTGGTAAATATCAATATCTTTCAGTAGAGTTTCTAAATCAAATGCTATTTTTATTGAACAAGTATATGCTTGTTTTAAGTTCATTTCAGAAGGAATAGCATATGTTACTTTACCTTCTCTTACTAGTTGCTTTTTTACCGTAAAGATAGAGATTATACGCTGTATAAGTGATTTAGTAGGAAGAAACTTCTCTGTGGTAAGGTTACCAGAGTAATACTTCTCTGGTAATGCGCTTACTTTATTACCATAATCTTTCGTTCTTTTATTTTCTTTTATTAATCTATTTGAAATTAATATAAGCGCGAATAAACTTAATAAGCATGTACATAAGCATATATAATACATCAAAAAGGAATTTGCTTCTATTGAAATTTTTATACATAAGACAGTGAAGCATAAATACAATAACCAAAGCAATATTATAATTTTTTCTTTCATCATTGAAATTGTGTTTAAGTCTATTATCCAAGTAGTTTTACCCTCCCACTCATATCTTTTGCACTTGTGAACGCTTGTACTAACTTTTTTTAATTAAAATAATAATTTTTATTGAATAGCTAAATAGTTACGCTTTATGTGCCAAAATTCTAAAATCTAAAGCATAAAATCGTTTTTCTTCCACTTGTGCGCGTGAAGTTGATAATTCACAACGGAAATTTCGTCCCGTTTTTGAAGTACATTCCATTACACACAAAGTATCCGCCAACTCTTCCCAACTCAAATCTTTATCCACAAAGAATTGATAAATATCTTGTCCGACCAGATTTTCACGCCTTCCTCCAAACATTTGATTGGCAGCAGGATTAGCAGAAAGAATTTTTCCTTCTGGATTGATAGATAAAATTCCGTTGACAGATGCCTGCAAAATCGCATTCACAATCGCTGTTTGTTCTTGTAATTCTTGTTCTGCCTTTTTTCTACGGTTGATATTTCTAATACTACCCGCAATTTTAAGTGGTGTTCCTACTTCATCTCTTTGTGTTTCAGCAGTAGAAGAGAACCACAAATATTCACCTTTACGGTTTAAAATTCTAAATTCTGTATCAAAAGGTACATTCCCTGTTTTATCTACCAAGTGTTCGTATAAGGCTTTCATTACTTTTTCTCTGTCTTCAGGGTGTAATTTTGAAGCCCAAGTATCTAATTTCTCAGGGAAAATATCATTATCATCATACTCTAATAACTCTTTGAAACGACTTGACCACCAAGCAGAATTATCAGGATTGATAGGGTCTTTAGCAACTACATTCATTTCCCATAAACCTTCTTTTGTGGCTTGTGTAGCTAAATCAAATCGGTTGATTGCCTCTGTTAATTTTAATTCATTTTGTTTACGTTGTGTAATATCTTGCACAATGGCAGCAATTAAAGGCTTTTCTTCATCTTCAAAATATTGCAAACTGACTTCAGCAGTATATTTTGTACCATTTTTACGTTTATAATTCGTTTCAAAATTTTGGAACTTCAATGATTTATCTTTCAAAGGCTGCAAACGTGCCACAAATATTTCGGGCAATGTATCAGGCTCTATTTCATAGGCGTACATTTTATTGACAATTTCATCAGTTAAATAACCAATGTTTTGTCTTGCCCTTTCGTTTGTCATCAAAAATAACATTGTATTAGCATCAAAAACGTACACTTCACTACTTGAGTTATCTAAAATATAAGCATTTAATTCTATATTTTTGAGTTCTCGTTTACGGTCTGTAATATCACGTACAAACATAGATGCACCCATAATTTCTTTGTCATCATCTAAAATGGGACTATAAGAAAACTCAAACCAACGTCTTGCATTACCTGCCAAAATATAACTTTCTTCGTGATTAAAATAAATACCTGAGAAAGCACGTTCCCAAAAAGTTTTTGCTCTTATGCGTTTCTCATCAGATTCATCAAAAGTATTTAACCAATAATCACCCAATTCAAACTCTTTTCCACGAATAGATTTAATTACTTCTTTGATTTGACGATTGGCTGCTACTACTTCAAAATTCCTATTCAAAGCTACAATTCCTGCTCTTGAACTATCAATAATCCCTTGTAACTGATTCAAAGCATCTTCTAAGGCTTTTTCTTGCTTTTGAATGACACCTGTGCGGCTTTCAACTTCTTTTTCAAGGTTATTTTTATATTCTTCTAATTGTTGTCTATCTTTTTGCATTTGCTCCTGTGTAACGGCTAATTGTTCCACATTCATCTTCATCATTTCCTCAGTAGCCTTCATTTTTTCGGCTTGCAAACGAGATTCTTCTAACAATCTTTTTGTGTTTTCATTAGTACGAACCGTTGCGATTGTAGAAGCAATATTTTCACTTAGTTGTTGGATAAAATCAATTTTATACCTTTCAATTGGTTGAAAAGATGCAATTTCAATCGCTCCAAAAATTTCGTTATTCACTTGTAATGGACTAATTAACAAACATCTTGGATTTGCTTTTCCTAATCCTGATGTGATTTGTATATATTCATTAGGTACATCTTCCATATAAATAATGTCCCTTTCTAATATAACCTGCCCCAAAAGTCCTTGTCCTGCTTTGATTATTTTTTGTTCGTATTTTCGTTTATTATAGGCAAAACCTGCTTTCAATTCCAAATATTCATCTTGATTTTCATCTTTTGATAATAAAAATATTCCACCTTGATTTGCTTCTACATATTTGACCAAATTAGAAATAATTTGATATGAAAATTCATTAAAATCTTGTTCTGTTGCTCTCAAAATCGTTCCAAATTGAGCAAAACCCTCATTTATCCAATTTCGTTTATTGTCTTCATCATCAATACGTGCAAGGTTATTTCTCATTCGTTGCAACGCCAAACCTAATGTATCTTGTTCACTCTTGACTTCAAAAGGTACATCAAAATTACCTTTACCAATACTTTCAGCAAAAACTGCGTATTCTTTAAACGAACCCACAATTAAGTTCAAACTGTCTGCTACTTCTCCAATCTCATCATCACGTTTGTATTCGATTTTTGTGTTAATATCACCTGAGGCTACTTGTTTGGCTGTTGTTGAAATATCTTTCAAAGGTGTAACCAAATAAGTACCAATGATAAAAGTTCCTGCTAATAAAACCAATAAGTTTAACGAAAAAGTCAATAAAATAACTGTTCCTAAAATACTTTGAGTATCTTCTGAATTATCCTGATAGACAGTACTCAACTCTCTATTTCTATTCAATACATCTTCTATAGAAGTACGTGCTGCATAAAAAGCTTTTTCAACTTCAGGATTTATGTTTTTATAGAATGAAAAAACGGGTATAATTTTAGCTTCTGCGGCATTTTCTTCCTGTTTTTTTGGAACAACTTTGTCATCTTTTTTAGGTGTTTTTGTACTATCTTTTTTGACTTTTGTTGTATCCTTGACTTCTTTTTTTGGTTCTGGAGCTACTTTTTTGGTTGAATCTTTCTGAATTTCAGGTTTGACAGGTATTTCTTTGGCATCAGCCATAATTTTTTTATCAATAATGGTTTGTAGATGTATTTTTAATTCATTAAAACTACTCTCCAACATTCTCAATTCTTTTTTACCTTCATTTGCTTGTGCAATCTGTAGTGTTTGAGTACCAATAATTGCCTCACCTCCGTTTTTGAGTGCTTGCAAATTATCTGTATAGGTTTTTATATCTTTGGGTAATATTTTTTTGAGTTCTACTTCTCCACTGATAACAATAAGCCTCGTCAAATATTCAAATTTTTCTAAATATTTTTCGTTTTCACGTGAAACCTCCACATGGCTTTGGTCTTGTTTTAATTTATTATCATAATAATTAAGATAAAAATAATTAAAAATAACCAAAACAATATTAAGAATAAAAAACAAACGAACACGCGTTTGGATAGTACTAAAATTAAATTTCCACATTGCTCTACTTTATATTTTTCCCAAATTTAAAGGATAAATTGCACAAAAAAAAATTTATCTTTTAAAAATGTATTAAAATTTTCATTTTTGTATTTTGAAATAGCAAAATAAGTTCCTATTTTTGAAAAAACAAAAAAATATACGCTTTTTTTATTTTTTTTTATGACTTATTTTTATTTTTTATAATATTGTTCAAGGATAGATTGTATTTTTTCTAACCCCATTGTTGATTCACTTTCTTGGTTTTTATTTGTATTTTTATCATTGATAGGCATTAATGCCCACAATAAAATATAAAAAATAAACCCTAATCCAAAAAATAAGTTAGAAGCAATAAAAATCATTCTACAATATTTCTCTTCGATACCAAAATATTCACTCAAACCCTTACATACACCTGCAATAATTCCTTTTTCACTGTTTCTATAAATATTTTTTATTTCTTCCTGTTCAGGTAAATGGTCATTAGTGGGCATCAAAATCCAACCAGCAATATAAAAAATAGTACTCACTGATGCATCAAAAAAAAACAATAAAAGATATATTAACCGTAACCATAAAGGACTTACACTAAAGAAATAAGAAATACCTGCAATAACTCCTGCAATTTTTTTTCTTTTATTATCTCTAAATAATTTCTTTTTATATCCTATTTTTTCTTCATCTGTTGGAGCAATGGCATTAACTGTATTTTTTTCTTTTAAAAAAGTTAAAATTTTTGATAATTGATTTTCCTTATCTATTTGTATCAATTCTTTCTTTTCTCTTTCGTAAGTCATTTGATAGGCAGGGTTATTTTCAGCTTCTTCAAAATCGTTCACATTTCCAATTGTATTGATTAGCATTGTAATATTTACAAAAGTAATGACTTCTTTTTTGTCTTTTTCTAATAAAATCTCTGCCATTCTTGTTTGTAAATCTATCAATATCTCTTGCCCATCTTCTATTTTTACAAAATATTGATGTAATGAGTGTAGATAGGCTTTTAAAGCAACATAAGCATCAGCTGCTACAAAAAAAACAACACCTGACAAATGAATAGAATAAGTCATAAATATAGAAAAAAACCGTCTATGCAAGCACAAACGGTAATTTTTTAATTTTTTTTGATGAGAGAATAAATATCTTTTTTTAGTTAATATTTAGTTCACGAATAATATCAGCGGCTAATAATTGTTGTCTGTCTTTGTCTTCCAATTCTCTACGTAATATTTTTCCTGCTACTTCAATAGAAAGCATTGCAACTTGTTCTTTGATAGCTACAATTGCACTTTGTTTTTCAGATTCAATCACTCTACGTGCATCTTCTAACATTTTGTTTACTTCCAAAGATGCTTTTGTTTTTGCTTCTTCGCGTAATTCATCAGCAGTTTTTTGAGCAGATTTTAATATTCTTTCACGCTCAGCTTTTGCCTCATCTAATAATTTTTGGTTATCAGAAGTTAATTTTTGCATTTCTAAACGTGCTTTTTCAGCTTCTCCCAAAGCACTTGCAATAGAGATTTCTCTATCTTTCAAGCCACCTAAAATTGGTTTCCAAGCATATTTAGCTAATAGAAAAAATATCGCTAAGAAAATAATAGTCTGCCAAATCAGTAATCCAAATTCTGGTTTAATTAAATCCATTTTTTCAGTATTTTATAATTAAAAATTAGTAAATCAATAGTAAAAAGTTATTTCCTTTGTCTAACACAAAGGAAAATAACTAATAAGTAAGTTTTAGTAAACGAAAGGAATGATAAAGCATAATACTACACCAAAAAGGGCAACACCCTCAATCAAGGCAGCAGCTACAATCATTACACTTTGAATTTTACCAGATGCTTCAGGCTGACGACCAATTGCTTCCATAGCACGTCCACCAATTTGACCAATACCTACGCCTGCGCCCAATGCAACAAGACCAGCACCGATTCCTGCACCCATTACCGCTCCACCTTTTCCAAGGTCAAGCAACATAAACAATAATTCAAGTAACATAAATGTATATAAATAAAAATTAAAGAAAATTCATTCAAAAATAAAAAACAAATTAGTGATGCGCAGCACCTTCCTCATGATGAGGTTCTTCTACTGCCTGACCAATATACATAGAAGTAAGCATCGTAAATACATACGCTTGCAAAATTGCTACAAACATTTCCAAGCCCATCATTGCCGTTGAAAATGCAATACTTGCTACAGCAACCACTCCAGTACCTGCTAATGGTAACATTGCGCCAAAAATAAATATCAAAGAAATCAAACTCAAAATGATAACGTGACCTGCCATAATATTAGCAAACAAACGTACCATTAAAGAAAAAGGTTTTGTAAAAATACCAATAAATTCAATTGGAATTAAAATAAATTTTAATAAGAAAGGTACATGAGGTGCAAAAATATGTTTCCAATAAGTAGATTTTGCACTAAAAGTAGTAATGATAAAAGTGAATAATGCTAAAACTAATGTAACTGCAATATTACCTGTTGCATTCGCACCACCTGGAATTAAACCTAACATATTATTAAACCATATAAAGAAAAATACGGTCAAAAGATAAGGAACATATTTATCAGCATTATGAGCAATATTTTTGTGCGCAATTTCATCTCTTACAAATACTATCAAAGGCTCAAAAAACGATTGCAAACCTTTTGGTGCTTTTCCTGCATTTTTTTTGTAAGATTTTGCAATAGAAGTAAATACAAAAATCAATAAAAGTGTGCTAATCAACAAAGATGCTACATTTTTAGTGATAGAAAAATCCCAAACGGGAGTTCCATCAGCCATTGTAATTTTGTCGTGTGAAAAATGATAGACATTTTTTCCTCTTTCTAATACCTGAAAAGAATGATGTGCATCTTTTTTTGCTTTACCATCTTTGTGTTCACCATCTTTGTGTTCTTTGTGTTCACTTTCTTTATGCTCACCTTTTTTAGCAGAAAATAAATCATGTGAAAAGAATACATCAATACCATTGTTAGTGTATAAAATAATTGGCAATGGGATAGACACATGTGTTTCTCCTATAGAAATAAGATGCCACTCGTGAGAATCTTTGATGTGGTGCATTATAAGGTCACCTGGATTAAATTTTTCTCCCTCTTTCTTATCCCCTCCGCCTGCATAAGCACCTAAAGAAATAGTAAATAAAAAGATAAAAACAATAGAAATTTTTATAATATTACGTGAAAAAAATTGCATATATTTATAATAATTATGAATCAAGTTTAAAATCGCGTTGCAAGTTAAAGAACAAATTGTAAATTTCAAAAAATAAATACAAAAAATACAAAAAAAAGCTATTTATCAAAAATAATAATGGATTATTCACTTTAAAATAAATAGAAGTGAATATAAAAATTAAAATAATTATTATTCTTGCAAACATCGAAAAAAAATAATACAGAATAAATTTTGACGGATTATTTTCAATACCAAAGTGAGTAACAAAAGTAGTAAAAAAACTACTTATGAATATCACTAAAAAAATAATCCATTTTTTTTCGTGCAATATTTTTACACCTATTGTTGTAAAACTAAATCCTATTAATATCAACAAACTAATGATAGTAGGAATTAAAAGGCTTTTTTGAATATCTTTGAACATTTGAGGTGCAAAAATAGAATAGATTTTGTATTTTACAAAGATTTTTTTCTTTTTTTTAAAATATTTTTTGTTTTTTATGAATAAATCTATAAAATTTATATCTTTGCAACAAAATTATTGGCTTCTTTTGCAAAAACTAATAAACCTATCTTTTCTATTTTATAAAAATAAATCAAAGATAATTTTTATTTTTTTTTGTGTAATGAGAAGTGATTATTCAACTTTATTTTTCAATTCAAAATTACAAAAAAAATGGAAGTGATATACAATGTAACGCTGGCGGTAAGTCAAGAAATAGAAAAAGAATGGGTAGAATGGATGAAAACTACTCATATCAAAGAGGTTTTGAAAACAAAAATGTTTACAAAAGCAACTTTCACAAAATTAGTCAACGAAGAAACTTATGCAGTACAATATTTTGCCCAATCCAAAGAAGATTATCAAACCTATATCGATAAATATTCAGCGAATTTAAGAGATAAAACTTTCCAAAAATTTGGCGATAAGGTATTGGCATTTAGAACTTTATTAGAAGTGATAGAAATTTTTAATTAACAAAAATGAAAATTATTATTCCGATGGCAGGCAGAGGAACACGCCTACGCCCACACACACTCACAGTGCCAAAACCGCTTATCCAAGTGGCAGGAAAACCAATGGTACACAGAATTGTAGAAGATATTGTAAAAGTATGTAATACAAAAATAGATGAAATTGCTTATGTAATTGGTGCTGATTTTGGAGTAGAAGTTGAAAAACAACTCGTTGAAATTGCCGAAAAATTAGGTGCAAAAGGAATTATTAAATATCAAAATGAAAAATTAGGTACAGCACATGCAATATTATGTGCCAAAGAATCACTGAAAGGAAATGTAGTAGTTGCTTTTGCTGATACTTTATTTAAAGCTGATTTTAAACTCAATCCTAATAATGAAGGTATCATTTGGGTACAAAATGTAGAAAATCCAGAAGCATTTGGAGTAGTGAAACGCAATGAACAAGGAGAAATTATTGCATTCATCGAAAAGCCAAAAGTATTCGTGAGTAATGCAGCAATGATTGGTATTTATTATTTTAAAGATGGTGACTATTTAAGAAGTGAATTGCAATACTTATTAGATAATGAAATAAAAGACAAAGGTGGCGAATATCAACTCACTGTTGCACTCGAAAATATGAGGGCAAAAGGAATGAAGTTTACTACTGATACAGTAACAGAATGGCTTGATTGTGGTAATAAAGAGGCGACAATTTATACCAATCAACGTTATCTTTCTTTTATTCAAAACGAAAAATTAGTAGCAGATTCAGCCATTATTAATAATTCTGTCATAATTCCACCCGTTTTTATTGGGGAAAATGTAAAAATAACAAATGCTGTTGTTGGTCCTTTTGTATCTTTGGGAAATAATAGCAATGTTGAAAATTCAGTGATTAGCAATACAATTATTCAAGAAAATTCCTTTATAAAACAGGCAAATATCAAAGATTCAATGATTGGTAATTATGCTAATTATGAAGGTAATTCACAAAATCTAAATATTGGTGATTATTCACAAATTCAAGCATAAAAAAAGACTAATAGTTAATAACGATAAATGCTTTATTTTTCTTTAATCTGTGTTGTTTATATCAGTTTCATCAATGTTCTATGGTTTTGGAATGTTGATGAAACTGATTTTCAAACGCTGATTTTTATTCATAACAACACATAAAAAGAGCAATATTATTTTTTGATAGAAATCTGAATAATGATAAAAATCTTATTATTGCTTGTTATTATGTTAAAAAATTTATAAATATTATTTTTTTATAATTTAATCAATTATTTTCACGTAATAAATTTATATAAATTAAATTAAAAATGAAAAAAGTATTTTTTATTATTCTTTTATTTTGTGCTAATTTACAGATGATAAATGCACAAAAAAATACAGACGCTAAACAAGTCATCAAAACGCCAAAAGAATGGCAACAATGTCTGACACCTGAACAATACAAAATTTTGAGATTGAAAGGAACAGAAATGGCTTTTACAGGAAAATATTATGAGCATAAAGAAAAAGGAACTTATATTTGTGTCGCTTGTAAAGCTGATTTGTTTACTTCTGATACAAAATTTGATTCAGGAACAGGCTGGCCAAGTTATTATCAACCTGTAAGCAAAAAGGCGGTAAAATCTATCCCTGATAAATCACACGGAATGTCAAGAGTAGAAGTAGTTTGTGGAAAATGTGATGGGCATTTAGGACACGTATTTGGTGACGGTCCATTACCTACAGGTTTGAGGTATTGTATCAATTCTGCTTCGTTGGATTTTAAAAAGAAATAGTAAAACAAAAAAAAGTCTGTAAAAATTTTTACAGACTTTTTTTATTTTTATTTCACGATAACACCCGTCGCTTCAAAAGTATATTTTTCTTCTTCCTTTGTAATTTTTGCAATTTCTTCAGATGATTTTCCTGCGTCTTCTGCATAATGTTTAAGGGCAGCGACATCAATTACTTCTTTTTTTGCTATACCTTCGATAATAGCTGCTTGTCCTTTCAAATCTTTTGGTACAAAAAAGCCATAATCTTTAAATTTAATCATTAATTTTTGTCCATTACCCATTTCCATTGTCATCCAACAGCCTTTTTTAGTACAAGATTGAATTACTTTTCCTGATAATTTTACTTTTACTTCATTTTTTCCTTTGAGCATTTTTGGCAATTTTGCCACATTGGTTGCTCCTTTTTCAGTGATTTTTTCACCGTAAAATTTGTCTTGTGCTTGTGCATAATTGCCTAATAAAGCAAATATCAAAACAAATAAAAATACTTTTAATTTTTTCATATATTTATTTTTTTTTGCAAAATTAAGATAAAAAAATGAATTTGGGTATTAATAAGATGTTAAATTATAAAATTGATACGATTTTTTTTTCTGTTTTGATACAATATTTATACTAAAAGAAACAAATAAAAAGAATGTTTTTAAAATGAAAAAATGCTTTTTTTGACAATAACAAAATAATAATGCTTTTAGACAATAAAAAAATAATTTTATATGGGATTAATAAAAATAACATTTTTTGTTAATTTGTGTTATAAAAGTATTGTTCTAAATTGAATGTAAAAAAATGCGTGATTTTTGATTACCAAAGTAAGGTAAAGAGTATCAAAGATACATAAATATAAAATAATTTTGCAATATTATGATAAAGGGAAAAATTGAAAGGATTTGGTTGATTGATGATAGTGAAATTGATAATTTTATTGCCTCTACTATTTTACAAAATGAATTTAGAGGTTTAAAAACCATTAATTTTGTGAATGCTTTGATAGCGTGGCAAACTATAAAAAATAGTAAAACAAATGAATTACCACAAATAATCATATTAGATTGGCATTTACCTTTGATGACAAGTGAAAGATTTATCAATGAATTATCAAATTGCTGGCCTTCTGATATCAAAAAACCTCTGATTTGTTTAGTTTCGTCTTCTTTGAATAAAAAAGAAATTTTACCTTTGGCTTCACATCCTTGGATAGATGGTTATATTTCAAAACCTTTAATGAAAGAAAATCTTATATCAATTTTAAAAAACACAGTTGTTTCGCTTGCATAATTGAATTAAAATGGAAAAAAAAAGTATTTTACAACGTTATGCTGTTTTGACAATTTTGTTTTTTATATTTTTTGCTTGGTTTTGTTTGTATTTTATTACATTATTCAAAGGAAAAAAAACATATTTTGAAAAGAATAAAACGCAAACATTATCAAAATTTTAGGTTTTTCTTTGTATTTTCAAAAAAAAAACCTATCTTTGTGCAATTATATCCCTTTTTTCATTTTAAAATCAAGCTAAAATTTGATAAAATATTTATAAAACAATGGCAAATAAACAAGTAAATTTAGTTTTATTAGTAGATGATAATGAAACTGATAATTTTATCAGTAAAAGAATCATAGAACTTACAAAATTTTCTCCAAGAATTGTAGTCAAAAATTCAGGAAAAAGTGCTTTAGAATATTTAGAACAAGTAAAAAATCAACCTGATGAATTACCTGACGTAATATTTTTAGATATTAATATGCCTATTGTTGATGGATTTGTATTTTTATCTGATTTTGAAAATTTAGCTGATTCTATCAAAAACAAAACAGGAATTGTAGTATTATCAAGTTCAAATAATAAAAGAGATATTGGTCGAATTGTAGAAAGTGAACACGTCATCAAGTTTATTACAAAACCTTTGACTGAAAAATCTTTGTCTGAAATCAAACAAATATTAGCAGGTGACGCTTAGTTTTTTCAGGTAAAATATTTTATACAAAAGCAAAAACCTTATATTATTTACAATTATCAAAAATGATAATATCAAAAATATTATCATTGTATTACGGATTGATGAATCAAAACTTCACAGATGGTCTTAACTTAATCTCAAAACTTACTGCCAAAAAAATTAAAAATGCTTACAAGATTTGGAGAAGCTATCATACTTCCAAAAAAACAAGCATTGCTCAACACAAAGGTATGCCAATTAGTTTGGCTTTCGAACCTACTACCTCTTGTAATTTGAGATGTCCTGAGTGTCCAAGTGGTTTGCGTAGTTTCACACGCCCAACGGGTATGATGCCTGAAGATTTATTCAAAAAGACGATTGATGAACTCCACGAAACTTTAATTTATTTGATATTTTATTTTCAAGGCGAACCTTTTTTGCACCCAAAATTTTTAGACTTAGTAAAATATGCCTCTCAAAAGGGAATTTATACAGCTACTTCTACCAATGCTCATTTTTTACATAGTGATTTAGCAAAAAAAACAGTAGAATCAGGTTTGGATAGATTAATTATCTCAATTGATGGTACTACTCAAGAAACGTATCAAGCCTATAGAATTGGTGGAAAATTAGAAAAAGTAATTGAGGGAACAAAAAATATTATCCATTGGAAAAAAGAACTCAAATCAAAAACGCCACACGTTATTTTCCAATTTTTAGTCGTAAA
Source organism: Cytophagia bacterium (assembly GCA_004294005.1). Classification (GTDB taxonomy): domain Bacteria; phylum Bacteroidota; class Bacteroidia; order Cytophagales; family Microscillaceae; genus RDXZ01. Next base: position 8,633 of record RDZP01000024.1, on the reverse strand, counting down.
ACCCAATCAACACCAAATCGAAGATGTAAAAAAATTAGCAAAACAATTAGGTGTAGATGAAGTAGGCCTGAAAACTGCCCAGATTTATGATTATGAAAATGGCTCTGATTTAATTCCAACGATTGAAAAATATGCGCGTTATAAATTGGGTAAAAATGGATTGTATGAAATCAAAAATACATTATTAAATCATTGTTGGAAAATGTGGAATGCTTGTGTTATCACTTGGGACGGTTTGGTTGTACCTTGTTGTTTTGATAAAGATGCTCATCATCGCTTGGGCGATATTTCTCAAAAAACATTCACAGAAGTTTGGCAAAGTGATGCTTATCAATCATTTAGACAATTAGTATTAGAATCAAGGTCTAATATCGAAATGTGTAAAAACTGTACTGAAGGTACAAAAGTTTGGGGATAACCGATTATTTTATCAAAAAATAATCAGAATTAATACAATTATAATTTTTTGTATGTAAATTTGCAACCATACTTTATACTCTAATTTGTATCACAAAACTATTCAACTCTTTATCTATTCAAAAAAATATGAACAATAAATTACTTTTTTTGGCAAGCACTCAATTAGTTTTGGCTTTGCTTTTGTCTATTCTTGTAACATTTTTATCTTACAAAATTTTCAGGGCATTTATGGTCAAAAGATATAAAATAACAGATGATAATTTTGCTTTTGCTTTATTATGTTCAGCCATTTTATTTTCTGTTGGTTATATTATTTCAGGTACATTACAACCTGCATTAAGTGTAATAAGAATATTAAGTCAAGAGATTAAAAGTAATTCAGAATTATTTTTTGCGAGTGCAAAATATGTTTCCTTATTTGTTTTATTAGGTTTTTTTGTTTCATTTATTGTGATAATGTTAGGAATGTATCTATTTACACTGCTCACTCGCAACGTAAAAGAGTTTGAAGAAATTGGAAAAGATAACAAAGCAATAGGTTTGTTGGTGGGTGTTATTATTATTGTCATTGCTTTGTTTGTCAAAGATAGCACTATTTTATTATTGGAGGCGTTCATTCCTTATCCAAAATTGTATATTCCTTAATCATTATGCAAGTTTTATTTATTTCTTATGATGGTATGACCGACACTTTGGGGCAATCACAAGTCTTGCCTTATTTAGTAGGTTTGTCTCAATTAGGCTATCAAATTACGATTGTAAGTGCAGAAAAGAAAGAAAATTTTGAAAAAAGAAAAAATATTATTGAGCAAATTACCCAAAATGCTTCGATTGATTGGCAATATATTTTTTATACAAAAAAACCACCTATTTTTTCAACTTTATATGATGTCTATCGCCTCAAAAAAAAAGTAAAAATAATTTGTAAAGAAAAAAATATCAAAATTTTACATTGTAGAAGCTATATTTCAGCATTAATTGGACTTGCTTTGCAAAAAAAAATGCAAGTGAAATTTCTTTTTGATATGCGTGGATTTTGGGCTGACGAAAGAGTAGATGGCGGACTTTGGAATCTCAAAAATCCATTGTTTAGAAAGGTATATCATTTTTTTAAGGAAAAAGAAAAACAATTTATACAAAAAGCAGACTATATTATTAGCCTCACACACGAAGCAAAAAAAGAAATTGAATCTTGGCATCTAAAAGAAAAACATAACATTGAGGTAATTCCTTGTTGTGTCGATATTAATGTATTTGATTATCAAAAAACAAGTCATATTCCTAAAAATAAAGATTTTACAATTTCTTATTTAGGTTCATTAGGTACTTGGTATATGTTGCCTGAAATGATTGACTTGTTCAAGGTTATCAAAGAAAAATATGTAAATGCTCATTTTTTATTGATTACACCTGATAGTCCTACTTTGGTAGAAGAAGAAATTAGTAAAAAGAATTTAGATAAAAAAGATTTTACAATTCAATCAGCAGAACGCAAAGAAGTACCTCAATTATTAGCAAAAAGTCATTTGAATTTGTTTTTTGTAAAACCTGCCTATTCTAAAAAAGCCTCATCACCTACCAAAATGGGCGAAGTCTTGGCAGCAGGTTTGCCTATTATTGCCAATACAAATGTAGGTGATAATCAATATTTGTTCGAAAAATACAATTGTGGCGTTTTATTAGATGAATTTTCTACCAAAGAATACAACAATATCACCAATCAAATAGAAAAAATACTCACAATTCCGAAAGAAAATCTTAAAAATATTGCAGAAGAATATTTTAGTTTAGAAAAAGGAATTAAAAAATATGCAAATGTTTATCGTTTTTTGATAGAAAAAAATAATTTTTAAATAAATTTATACTATGAAAGGTATTATTTTGGCAGGAGGCTCAGGAACACGCCTGCATCCACTTACTTTGGCAGTCAGCAAACAACTTATTCCTGTTTATGACAAACCTATGATTTATTATCCATTATCTGTTTTGATAGAAGCAGGTATCAGAGAGATTTTGATTATCACTACGCCACAAGACAATGCACTTTTTCAAAAATTATTGGGTGATGGAAAACGATTAGGTTGTGATTTTCAGTATGCTATTCAAGAAGTGCCTAATGGTTTGGCACAAGCTTTTGTGATAGGTGAAAAATTTATTGGACAAGAAAAAGTCGCTTTGATTTTAGGTGATAATATTTTTTATGGTACAGGTTTAAAACATTTATTACAACAAAATAACAATCCAAACGGAGGAATTGTATTTGCTTATCACGTTTCTGACCCTGAAAGATATGGCGTAGTCGAATTTGATAAAGATAAAAAAGCTGTTTCAATAGAAGAAAAACCACTACAACCAAAATCAAATTATGCCGTACCGGGTTTGTATTTTTATGATAATGAAGTAATTGAAATTGCAAAATCATTAGAACCTTCGCCGCGTGGTGAATATGAAATTACAGATGTAAACAAAAAATACTTGACAATGGAAAAGTTATCTGTTGGTATTTTGGACAGAGGAACGGCTTGGTTAGATACAGGCACTTTCGCTTCTCTGATGCAAGCATCACAATTTGTGCAAGTAATAGAAGAGAGGCAAGGCTTAAAAATTGGTTGTATAGAAGAAGCAGCTTATAAAAGTAAATTTATTACTAAAAAAGAACTTGAAAACTTAGCAGAACCATTATTAAAAAGTGGCTATGGACAATATTTAATGAATTTGGAATAAATTGTTTTCACTGTCTTATTTTATAATTTATTTTCTTACTCATTGAGAGAGCCAAAAAATTATTTTTAAATAACAAAACTTTTACCCTATAAAAATAAAATGACCGAAAAAAAATATCCCATTACTACTGTTGGTGCATTGATTTTGAACGAAAAGAATGAATTTCTACTCGTAAAAACTTATAAATGGAAAGGAAAATATGGTGTACCGGGTGGAAAAATAGACCTTGGCGAAACCGCTGAAAATGCTTTGTATAGAGAAATAAAAGAAGAAACAAATCTCAATATCGATAATGTTAGTTTTGTGGTGATGCAAGATTCTGTTTTCTCGGAAGAGTTTCACCAACCTAAACATTTTATTTTTTTAAATTATAAATGTTTTACTAATAATGCGAATGAAATTATTTTAAATGATGAAGCACACGAATATATATGGGTAAATAAAGAAAAAGCCCTTGAGCTCGATTTGAATATTCCTACACGCAAATTGATTGAAATAGCTATTTAAAAACAATCATTTTTTTGACAATTTTTGTAGTAAAAAAACGTGAGTTCGGGATAATAATTGTTAAAAAAAGTTGTAATTTTTCATAAAACGCGGTCAGACCTTCGTAAACTTCGGTACAGACCGCGTTTTATGAAAAATGTTTAAAATAATTTTTTTAATTTGAAATAATAGTCTGTACCATAGTTTACGAAGGTCTGACTATTATTTCAAATTACCACCAAAAACATCTTAATCCACACATATTTTATTTATAAGTAATTGAAAATAAATTGTTTATAAATAAAAATTGTCGCGAACTCACGTTAAAAAAACAAAAATTGTCAAAAAAAAATAAAATAATTATCCTCTTTTTTGTCTATAAATAAAATAATTGAGTTGTGAAGCAACACTATTCATTAAGGGTAAAGCCTCATCAATTGGACAAATGTAAGTTTGAATAAACTCATTTTCACCTTCTGCACCTGTAGTTTTATCTTGAAAAGCATTGATTTCTGCTTTTGATAATACTACTTCACAATAAAAAAAGTAGCCACCTTCGTCCAAAAGTCCCGCTGAGGTATATAACATTGTGTCGTTTAGTTGCACCAATTGACTTTCATCAATTTGCAACCCTGTTTCTTCTTTTACTTCTTTTACTGCCACAGACAACGGATTTGTTTCGTTATCACACATACCTGCGGGATGTTCATAAGAAATTGCACCATTAGCGATTCTAAATTGCTTTACTAATAATAAATATTTTTGATTGGTTTCTTTTTCAATCAAACAAGTCAATACAGATACAAAATGTCCTCTTAGCAATACAATAGGCAATAGTTTTTCACCATTTTTACTATACGCATCAATTTTTAGTTTGGCAAATAATATTTCACCATTAGGTTTTCTTGAGATTGAAAGTTCTTCTACACTTTTTAAATCAATGCCATTTTCTTGGATAGTTTTTACCCATTGTTTGTATTTGAGCGAATCTTGTAATTTTTCCATTTTTATTTTGTGATAAAATTAAATAATCTATATTTTTAGCACCACTAATTAGACAATACCTCCCATTCTTCCAATAATTTTTCGAGTTTAGTTTGTACTTGTTTCAATTCATTTTGCAGTTGTGAAGTTTTTTGTTTATCAGTATAAACTTTTACATCAGCCAATTGATTTTCGATATTTTTTTGTTGTTTTTCTAAATCAGTGATTTGATTTTCAATATTTTGCAATTCTTTTTTTGCTTTTTTACCTTCTACATCATTTTTTTCTTTTCCACTGATGCTTTTAATATTTTTCTCTTCAATGACAACATTTTGAGTAGGATTATTTTTATTTTCCTCTGCTTTTCTTTCTCTCCAATCTACAAATTCGTAATAAGTACCCGGATATTCTTTTATTTCTTGGTTTTCAATGTACCAAATTTTATTGGCAGTTTCAGATACAAAATGTCTATCATGCGATACAATTACATAACTTCCTTCATATTTTTGCAATGCTTGAATCAAAATATTGACCGATTGTATATCCAAGTGATTGGTTGGCTCATCTAAAAGTAAAAAATTTGCTTCTGAAATCAATACCTTTGCTAAAGCAATTCTTGATTTTTCACCTCCCGAAAGTACTTTTATTTTTTTGAATACGTCATCACCACCAAATAAAAAACAGCCCAAAACATTACGCAATTCAGATTCTGTTTTTTGTGTGCCTTCCATTTTGAGCTCATCAATCAAATTATTATTGACATTGAGTGATTCTAATTGATGTTGAGCATAAAAAGCAACTTGTAAATTATAACCTTCTTCTCTTTTGCCATCAATCTGCTCGCGCCCTTCTAAAATTCTCAAAAGTGTTGATTTTCCTTTTCCATTTGCACCAATCAAAGCAATTTTATCACCTTTTTCGATAGTGGCTGTTGTTTTTTTGAGAATTTTTAAATCACCATAACTTTTGCTCACTTCATTAAGTTGCATTACTACTTTTCCTGATGATTGTCCAAATTGAAACCTAAAATTTACTTTTGCGTTTTCGTCAATCACATCTTCCAACATATCCATTCTATCCAACATTTTTACACGCGATTGCACTTGTCTTGCTTTGCTTGCTTTTGCTTTAAAACGCTCAATAAATTTCTCTGTTTGTTTTATTTTTTGTTGTTGATTTTCATAAGAAGATTGTTGTATTTGCTTTCTAAGTGCTTTTTCTTCAATATAATACACATAATCACCACCATAATACTCTAAATTTCGTTGTGTAACTTCTACTACTGTATCAGCAATATTTGCCAAAAAATCCCTATCATGCGAAACTGCTACAATCGCCCCTTCATAATTAGAAAGATATTGCTCTAACCATTCAATAGAAGGTAAATCCAAGTGATTGGTTGGTTCATCTAACAACAAAAGAGCAGGTTTTTGGAGTAATAGTTTTGCTAACATTACACGCATTCTCCAACCTCCTGAAAATTTTTGCAAAGGTTTTGATAAATCAGCCGTCGAAAATCCTAAACCTTCTAATATTTCTTCTGTTTTTGATTCGATAGTATAACCATCTAAGGCTTCAAAATGAGATTGTAAATCAGTTAGTTTTTCGATTAATTTATCAGAATAATCTGTTTCTAATTTTAATAAAATCTCATTAATTTCTTTTTGAATTTTATTTGCCTCCTCAAATGCTTCGAGTGCGACTTCTTTGATGCTATTTTCAGATTGATAAGACAATAAATCTTGGTTCAAAAAACCAATCGTGCATTCTTTAGCACGCGAAATACTGCCTTCATCAGGCGTATATTCACCTACAATCAAACGCAATAAAGTCGATTTTCCTGTGCCATTTGCTCCAATCAAAGCAATACGATTTTTTGGTTTGATATGTAAAGAGGCATTTTCATAAATGGCACGACCTCCAAAATAAAAAGAAAGATTTTGTATAGAAAGCATAAATATTCAATAAAAAATGAATCAAAATTTGATGTTTTTTTTCGAGGTGCAAAGTTAGGTATTTTTTATCAAAAACACAAATCTTTGTACTAATGTTAAGTAAATCTTTTTGATATAAAAAACAAGAAAAAATAAAATTAAATAAAAAATAAAATAATTACTTTTAATAATAATACTTTTAAATATAAAAATAATTATATAAAATATTTGTATAATTATATTTTGATATTTTTGTTCATATTTTTTCTATTTAAACAACTATAACACACGCTTTCAACGTATATATATTTTGAAAGCACCTGATTTTCGTATGAATATTTTAGTAAAATCCTAATCTTTTAATAATTATGAATAAGTATAAAATAATTTTCACTTTTATTCTCCTCTCATTGGTAACTTACTATTGTAAAACACCTGAAATGATAAATACAAACAATAGAACAAATCAAAAAAATGCAGAGAAAGAAAGTGAAGAAGTCCTTAATTTTATGAATTTAGTAGGTTGGAATCAACGTTTTATTTATAATATCAATAAAAAAGATACATGGGAACAGCCAGATTCACTCTATAGATTCATCATTAAAAAATATGAAAAAAATAAAAGAATCAATGATTTTAAATATTTAGATCTTTTTGTTTTTGTTGATTCAGGAGAACTTATCAAACATTTACGTTTTTATGATGATTCATCTAAAAAATCTGATAATTTTATCGATTTTTATCATAAAGAATTTTTAAGTTTAAATGCACAACATCCTAATGTAGCAGTATTATTAACCGAAGGTTTGATAAAAAGAAAAAACAAAAAATATGTAACCAATTTTGTTAAAACAATTTTAAAAAACAACAAGGAATTTTATAGATTGGTTAAAAATAGATGGGCAGAAATAAAAGACCAAAAAATCAATAATAATGAAGAAAAAAGAAATCTTCAAAATATTGAACTAATGGTAAAAAACATTGACATACTTGAAAACTTCTAAGATTTTTGTTGAAGATAGTATTTTTACGGCAAGTATAAAAAAATAATTTTGGGCGATTATGTGCTATCGTGCAAAGCACAGAGACAAAAAGAGAGAAAAAAAACGGCGGAAACCTTGTTTTTTTTCTCTCTTTTTGTCTCTGCAAGTCTGCTTCTATCACTATCGCAAAACACAAAAATATCATACTCAAATATAATCAATATGGTACTCTGACAATTTTAGTAGAGCAGGGTATAAAGTTAAAAAAAATAGTGTTTAGTTAGTTAGTTTTTTTAGTTATTTTTTCAAAAAACTACTTTCTTTTAGAGAGTAGTTTTTTTTATTTTTCGATTTATTTTTCCAAAAAAGTATATTTTTTGATTATCTTTGCGTTGTATAATAGAACAACATTTAAAAATATGGAAAGAAAAAAAGTAAAGAAAAAAAGTACCCAAAAATCAAATATTATGGCTATCTGGGGCACAGGCAAAGGTGAAATTTCAATAGATACAGATTGTTGGGAAGATGATGATGTTTTTGTAAAAAAGGAAAATAAACCTAAATTAAAATTAAAATAATGAAATATTTGATTGATACGCATATTTTTATCTATATCGTTGAGGGAGATAAAAGTAAATTTTCAAACAATCAACTCAATATTTTACAAAATACAAATAATGAATTTTATTTGAGTAGTATAAGTTTATGGGAATTGGCAATAAAATTCAGAATAGGAAAGATACATTTGAAATATGATTTTAATGATTATTTGAGTGTAAAAAGAAGAACAGCAAAAATAAAAATATTGCCAATCAAACTTAATTATATTCAAAAAATTTCTACTTTGATAACAGCAATAGGACACAACGACCCTTTTGACCATTTAATTATTTCACAAAGTTTGATAGAAAATATACCAATTATAACAAATGATGGAAAACTTCCGCTTTACTCAAACTTAAAAATTATATCTTAATAACACAAAAAACCTAATTCACATCAAAAAAAAACTACTTTCCAAAAAGAAAAGTAGTTTTTTTTATGGTTACAATTCCTTGTCCATTGCCCAAAAGTCAAAATTTAACCTTTGGATAATTTTTTT
>RDZP01000161.1 GCA_004294005.1 Cytophagia bacterium | reverse complement strand
TCTACCTTTGTTCAAAATAAAAAAAGACGCTTGGACGCAGTATTGTCATTCTTCGAATGACTGAAGTCTGGAGACTTCTATCAATACAAAATCACAAGTTGCAAACTTGCGATAGTTTTACTTTTTTTATTTTTGGAACACTTAAACCAGTTGGGGGGTGCAAGCCTCTGGCTTGTACCTACCTAACTACAAGCCTGTGGCTTGTCTGTTGCGAAGCAACAGTCTGCGTGTAGCAAATAGTAGTCCCCAACTGGTGTACAAGTTTTTGAAACTTGCGCCAGTGTCTTTTTTTTATTTTTTTTGCAAGACTTAAACCAGTTGGGGGAATTTTATTTATTTCTTTTTTCTTTGGCTTCTTGCTGCATTTTTTTCACTTTTATTTCCATTTCTGCGTCAAAAATGGTTCTTTTATAATAAAAAAGAGAAAAAATAACAATAATGATAACCCATGCAATAATCAATGATTTTGTTGGAATATAAACATTACCTTCTTTATCAACTTTTAGTGGTGTTTTCATATTTTTAGTTGTTAATATTGATAGTTATGGAAATTTTTTAGGATAATGCTATACTTTTAATGTTATTTTTGATTTTTCAAATGCAGTAATACAGCGCATAAAACGCTACTTTTACTAATTTTATTCCACAAAATAGGCTTTTATACTCTACTTATCAAGGTAATTACAAAACATTAGAAATATAGCACTACCGTTTTTAGAATGCTCATTTTAAAACAAAAAAAACTTTTTATTTGTTGTAAGATTACAATTTACAAGTAAAAATGGCTTAATTTGTAAAAATTTTATTATAATTTTGCTAAAATAAAATTAATCTTTCGCTGAAAAATACTTATTTTGATTTATTTTAGAGATTTCTGTGTTTATTGACATGCGTTAAACGCAGCTACATTCGAATTATATTGTGTGGTGTAGACTTCATCTGCTGCTATAGCACAAAGTACAGCACAACCTCCAACTCCCCAAAAACCTCCAAATATAAAACAACCTCCTGATGCCATTCCACAAGCTACCATATTAAAACGATAAGCAGCCCTTGCAGCAGCATTTGCAGCATCAAATATTTCTTGACATCCTTTCTCAAGAATATTTTCATTTCCATTATCATCAGAACCTATTTCTTCTTTTATAAGATCTGTGAGTTGAGTTTCATTTAAGTTGGGATAATTTAATTTTATTTGGTTAATGGTACCATAAATACTTGATATAGATTGAACATAAACGGAATCATTTTTAAATCCTAAAGTTTGGGCTATATCATTCATATTTTCGTCAATTTGCGAAGGAGTCATGGTTGTATATGATTTGATTTTTTGTTTATATAAATCATAAGTTTCATCACTTATCACAGATTTTATTTTTACCTCTACTACTTGATTGTGAATTTTTAATAAAGAATGCAAACGTGCAAAAATCTGATTTGAATATTTTTTTTCTAATTTTTTTTGCACTGAATTATTTTGTTTTGGTAAAACATCAGTATTCTTATTGTTACAAAACTGGAATAATAACATAAAAGTTGCAATTAAAAGTATTTTTTTCATTTTATTTTTTTGATATAAGTTTTGCCTACTCTGTAAAATGCTTTTCGGCCTTCGCATATAATTTCATGCAAAGGTGGATAAATAATATTTTATCTACAAACCCTTTTAAGAATATTTTGGTATATTTTTGGATATTTTAAAACTTTGATTTAAATTTGAGAAAAAAATTAAACTATTTATAAAATGAATATAAAAATTGGTAAAAATATTCGTAAAGTAAGAGAGTTGAGGTGTTTGACTCAAGAAGAATTAGCAGATAAACTTGGACTCTCTCAAAATGCTTATAGCAAATTAGAAAGAGATGAAACTGAAATGACTTTGAACAAACTTTTAAAAATTGCAGAGTTACTAAATGTTAATTTTTTAGATTTGATTGGTTTTGACGAAAATAAACTTTTTTTTAATCAATCATCTCACGATAATTCAAACGGAGTAATTTTAAATCAAATAAATGAAAGTTCGTTTTTAAAAGAACAGTATGAGTCAAGAATTGTTGATATGCAAAAAGAAATCAATTATTTGAGAAATATGTTAGAAAAAGTTTTAACAAAATAACCAAAAAAACAAATATTTTGCTACTATTATTGAACTCAAGCAATATAAAAAAATTATTCAACCCCAACTCGTTTAAGTCTTGCAAAAAAAACACTGGCACAAGTTTCAAAAACTTGTGCTTTTGTATTGATAGAAGTCTCCAGACTTCACCACTCGGAGAGTTGAAAAAGTGTTGGTTTGGTAGATATTTTTTGATAAATATTTTATTTTAATAAGCAAAAATATCTAACTTTGTTAAAAATAAAAAAGACGCTTGGACGCAGCATTGTCATTCTTCGAATGACTGAATTCTGTAGATTTTACCACTCAGAGAGTAAAAAAAATCCAACAAAAAAACAAACGTTTCATTATTTATAAAAAAAATGAAACGTTTGAAAAATTAAAATCAATATTTAATTACTATTTCGCAGAAGCATCATAAATATCCATTACTTCTTTTACTTTTTGACGTGAAGCCTCTAATAATTGTCTTTCAGATTCTTCTAATTTTAGTTCGATGATTTTTTCAACCCCATTTTTACCTAAAATTACAGGCACACCTAAATAACAATCTTTGATGCCATATTCACCTTCTAAACTCATACAAACAGGCACTACTCTTTTTTGGTCTTTTACGATTGCCTCTACCATTTGTGCTGCTGCTGAACCTGGTGCATACCATGCAGAAGTTCCCATCAATTTTACTAATTCACCACCACCATTGATAGTTCTATTCACGATAGCATCTAATCTATCTTTGTCTATCAATTCTGTAACAGGAATACCGCCTACGGTTGTATAACGAGGAAGTGGCACCATTGTATCACCATGCCCACCTAAAAGCATTGCTTGAATATCTTTTGGAGATACATTCAAAGCCTCTGCTAAAAATGCACGATAACGCGCTGTATCCAAAATACCTGCCATTCCTAATACTTTTGTACGTGGAAATTTAGAAACAGAGTGAGATACATAAGTCATTACATCTAAAGGATTCGAAACAATAATAATAATTGCATTAGGTGAATTGGCTACCACTTGTTCAGTAACACTTTTTACAATATTTGCATTCGTACTAATTAAGTCATCTCTTGACATACCCGGCTTGCGCGGTATTCCTGAGGTTATCACAACTACATCAGAATGAGCCGTTTTTGTGTAATCATTAGTAGAACCTATTGTACGTGAATCATACGAATCGATGGGTGCTTTTTGCCAAATATCTAAGGCTTTTCCTTCTGCTACACCTTCTTTGATGTCTAATAAAACAATTTCGTTCGCTACTTCGCGATACGCTAATACATCGGCACATGTTGCACCAACATTGCCAGCACCTACTACGGTAATCTTCATGGTTTTGAAAGTATTTTATAATTAATGGCGTAAAATTATATATTTTTTTTTAAAAAAACTAAAATAGGTTGTTTTTTTTTTAATTACGAAAAAAATATTTAACTTTGCAACTCATAAACAAACTCTATTTTTAAACAATTTTATTTCTACACAATGCACATTTTTATTCATAAAGTACATTTGTACGTTTCAAAACCTGCAAAATTAGAAGCAGAAGAAACCTATCCAATGGTCATTGATTTAAAATTTACTCCTTTTCAACAAAATTTATTAACTGAAAATTGTTTATTAAAAAATCCCTCTCAAAATAACATTGGAGAAATAATAGAATTATTAATTAATGAAAAAATTGACCTAAAAAATATCAATATTTCTGCTGAAAATAGAGATGAACTCAAAAAATTTATCAAAAGTAAATTTCATATCATTAGTGCAGGCGGAGGAATAGTTCAAAAAAATAAAAAAATATTGTTGATTTATAGATTGCAAAAATGGGATTTGCCAAAAGGAAAAATGGAACTTGGAGAAGATTTCCCTACTACTGCACACAGAGAAGTGGAAGAAGAAACAGGTATAAAAGTAAACCTTGAGGAAAGAATCGCCTCTACTTGGCATTATTATAACAACGGAAAATTTAGACATCTCAAACAAACAAAATGGTTTAGAATGACTTGTATTGATGATAGTACGCTCAAACCTCAAACCGAAGAAGATATACAAGAAGCAAAATGGATGAGCGAAAAAAATTTAAAAGATGCAATGAAAAATAGTTATTCTGCTATTCAACATGTTATCAAAAAATTTCAAAATAAGTTTCCATTAAAATAAATTACAATTCAAAATGAACTATATTTTGATGTTTTTAATGTATTATTGCACAAAAAAAGAAAATTAAAATAAAAAATGGATAAAATTATAAGGTTTTTAAAAAATCTATTATTGGGTGGATTTGTCGTTATTTTAGGATTGGCTTATTATGAACTAGTCGATAAAAGCACTCCTGTTGCTCTTTATGTTGATGGTAATAAAAAACCTTTGGTGCAAGTAAGCCTTGATGTGTTTTTCTATGTACCAATGTTTTTTATGGTATTGCTCAATGTTTTTATTGCTTTGATTGTTCGTGTTTTTAAACAAATTCCTATTAAAAATATCAACATAACTAATAAAGATTTTTGGCACGCCGACGAAGATAGACAAGAATTATTACAAAAAATGTTTGTTGCCTGGATTTATGGATTTGCTTTGATTACTAATTTTTTTGTAACAATGATAGTGGCAAAAACTTGGTTTGTTAATCGCGGAATTGGTGGACAATTATGGGAATATGGTGTAATCTCTATTTGTTTTTTAAGTTTAATATTGATTTGGTTGTTTGGTATGTTTTATCGTTTAAAATTACGTAGAGAAGAATTTTTTGTTGCAAAAGATGCGCGGTTTGAAGATGACGAAGATTAATCAATACTATTTTATTTGCATTTTTTACTTTTTCAATATAAAAAATACTGTTAAATAATTAACGATTGCGATAAAAAAATAGAAAATAATAAATTTCAAGTTATAAAAAATACACAAAAAAAACAAATATTATTTTTTTTATTAAAAAACGATATTTGTTTTTCTTCACCAAAAAAATATGTCTGAATTATCTGAACCTTCTGCTTTTTCTATAGCAAAATTGCGTATTATTGCTATTGGTCCTATTTTATTTCTTATTCTGATTGCACTACCTCAAATACCTTATATTTCTCCATTAGCACAAAAATCGTTGGCGGTAACATCTTGGATGTTGGCTTGGTGGATAAGCGAAGTAGTGGCAATCTCTGTAACGGCTCTTTTACCTTTGGTTTTGTTTCCATTATTAGGTATTTTAAGTATCAAAGAAGCATCAGAAGCCTATGGAAATCCTGTTATTTTTTTATTTATGGGTGGGTTTATGCTTGCGTTGGCTTTAGAAAAACACAAATTACATCTTAGAATTGCTCTTTCTATTGTTCAATTTACAGGCACAAACGCCAATGGAATTATTTGGGGATTTATGCTTGCTACTGCTTTTTTGAGTATGTGGATTAGTAACACTGCTACAACTGTGATGATGTTACCGATTGCTTCTTCTGTGATTGCCTTACTTTCTGTAACAACTGACAAAGACAGCAAAAATTTTCAAAATTTTGCCGTTGCTATGATGTTAGGTATTGGTTATGCGGCAACTATTGGTGGAGTAGCCACTTTGATTGGCACGCCTCCTAATACCGTAATGGCAAGTATTTTGGCAGAAAAATATAATTATCGTATCAATTTTGGACAATGGATGGCATTTGGTTTTCCTTTTATGTTGATACTTTTATATTTATGTTATTTCGTTTTAATTAAAATTGTTTATCCTAATAGATTAAAACATTTTACAGGTTCGAGAGAAATCATTGACAAAGAATTATCAAAATTAGGAAAAATTACAACTGCAGAAGTGAGAACTTTGATTATTTTTAGTTGTACTGCTTTTCTTTGGATTTTTCAAGATTTAATCAAATATTTATTAAAAATTAGTTTAAATTTCAAACTCAATATCGAAGATACAATGATAGCAGTGATGGCTTCTATTCTTTTATTTTTGGTATCAGACGGAAAAAAACAAAACACAAATTTTTTGTTAGAATGGAAAGATACTGAAAAGATGCCTTGGGGAATTTTATTACTTTTTGGAGGAGGTTTGTGTTTGGCTAATGCTTTAGATAAAACAGGTTTAATTCAATTAATAGGTGATTCGATGGCAAATAATAAAGGTTTGAGTATTCTTCTATTATTGATAATTTTAGCATTTTTGTCTATATTTATTAGTGAAATTATGAGCAATGTTGCTTTGGTTTCTGTTTTTGTGCCTGTCGTATTGGGTTTAGCGGTCAAGTTAGGTGAAAATCCTTTGCTTTTAGCCATAGCGGTTACATTAGGTGCAAGTTGTGCTTTTATGTTACCGATGGGTAGTCCGCCTAATGCGATTGTGTTTTCGAGTGGTTATTTAAAAGTATCACAAATGGTAAAAGCAGGTTTTATTCTCAATATTATTGCTACTATTTTGATTGTACTTTTTGCTTATTTTGTACTTCCTCTGATTTTTGGAATTGAATTTGGAAAAATACCTGCTTGGGTAAAATAATTTTTTGAATTACTAAAAAATTGATGGTACTCTGACAATTTTAGTGCAATGATAAAAAAAGTTCCTTTTGTCCTGCTGAACGAAGTGAAGCAACTGCTTGTTAATCAACGAGTTGTGAGCCA